>CAZEZQ010000353.1:0-6159 GCA_964516245.1 uncultured bacterium
ACAATATGTTGTTGCAGGCGAGGACGCCTGCGCTCCAAAAATGACTTTTTGCCGAAACGTCTTACCCTTTGTTCTTCTCGAACTCTTTGATGAAATCGATTAGGGTTTGCACCCCTTCTTTGGTTTGGGCGTTGTAGATGGAGGCGCGAAAACCGCCTACCGAGCGGTGGCCTTTTAGGTTTTTCAGGCCCCGTTTGCCCGCTTCGGCTAGGAACTCTTTTTGCAGATTTTCATCTTCTACATTGGCGCGAAACACCACGTTCATATTCGAGCGGTCTTCTTTGGGGACTGGGGCGTCGAAGAGCGAACTTTGGTCGATGGCTTCGTAGAGAATATTGGCTTTCTCCTCATTGATTTTTTCCAATCCTTTCAGGCCGCCCTGTTGTTCGATCCACTCGAGCACCAGACCCATGATATAAATGGTGAAGGTGGGTGGTGTGTTAAAGAGTGACTTGCCATCGATGTGAGTGCGGTATTGCAAATAAGTGGGCAGTTGATCGGGGGCTCGTTCGGCCAGGTCTTTGCGGATGATCACCACGCACACCCCGGCGGGCCCCAAGTTTTTCTGCGCTCCGGCGAAGATAACACCGAATTGGTTGACATCGAAATCGCGCGAAAGGATATCGGACGACATATCGGCGACCAGCGGCACATTGCCGGTTTCAGGAAATTGTTTGAACTGAGTGCCGAAAATGGTGTTGTTGGAACACATATAGACATACGAGGCATTGCCGGATAGTGTGATCTCATTCGGCTTCGGCAAACGCAAAAAGTTGTCTTCTTCGGTTGTGGCGGCCACTTGCACCGAGGTGAGTTTCTTATGCTCGGTGAGGGCTTTTTTGGTCCAACTGCCGGTGTGGATCAATTCGACCGAACGCTCGGTTTGTTTGAGGTTCATGGGAACCATAGAAAACTGCAGGCTGGCGCCCCCTTGCAAGAAGAGCACGGCGTAATCGTCTGAGATGTTTAAGATCGAACGCAAGTTGGCTTCGGCGTTTTCGATAATCTCGGTGAATTCGGGGGAACGGTGGCTCATTTCCATCACCGACATGCCCGAACCTTTGTAATTAAGCAATTCTTCTTGAACCTTTTCGAGAACCGGGAGCGGCAAGGCTGCCGGACCGGCGCTAAAGTTAAATACTCGTTCGTTTGACATAGACTTTGCCCCTCTTTCGATAGGATTTATTGTTACACAGTGTACGACAGACGCTTGTTTGGCAACAAAACGATTGCGGTTGACTCTATTTCATCACTTCATCCGCATATAGCGATTTAATATATTTAAAGACTGTACCCGAATTCTCTCAGCAATAAACCGCTATAGAGCTTGCTCTTGAAAATAGGTGTTGCTTGCACATTTGAGAAATCCCCCCAAGTCGCCGAATTAGTATGCCTATATTAAACCGTTTACCGGTTTGGAAGTGAAGGAGTTGGCATAAGCCTTTGAGTGAGAAGAAATTATGTATTTGGATCCACGTTTTACCCGTTTTCGATGAGCGAGAACCCAGAAATGTTTTTTGAATTCACTTCATCTAACTGGCCAATTGCGAATTCCATAATCTAAATTTATTTGTTATAGTAAGCATGATGATGATTTTACTTTCGCAATACCGTATGGAGCCATAAAAACTATGATCATCCTACACGCTGGATGGACCGGCAATCAATTGTCAATGTGGGGTGAAACGCCACAAGAATCAACTGAAAACAAGAAACCTTTGCAGAAAAGTGACCCCCCCTATCCATTCCCCTACGATGCGGGATTCAAGGCATTGGCGCAAACTCTTAAAAAAATTGAATTTGAACACAAAATTTATAAGCGTGATTCAAAAGAAGCCATACTATGGCTGCCTACAAAAGGGAAAAAACCTCTCGCTTCAAGCCGCATGATCGATGAACCGCCAGCCACCCGTTCCAAGATCAAAATTGCGCCGTGGCAAGTAACGGTTCTTTCGTTAGAGATGGGTAACGCCATAAATTTTTTATGCAGATGTATGGATAAAGAATTGCTTGCCCCCGGTGTGTTGGTTGGAAAAGATTTGTTTTATTGGGCAGCCGTTTTACGTTTTGCCGGGAGTATCGTGGCAAAAGAGAAATACATCCCCAGTGTTATTGAAGAGGGAGAGAAATACCAGGCAATTTGGAAACCGGTTTTTGAAAGCGAAGACCAAGAGAGAAAAAACCTACTGGCCAAAGCAATGCCCGATGCGTGCCGAGCGCTCTCTTTTGAGGCAGATGCAGAACCCAATCAATCAGCAGATCGTGTGCTTTCGAAATTTCTCCAGCATACGGTTGATTCTCTGGTTCGGTTCTCACAAGTTCAACCTTCATCCCCTAAAACCCGAAGCAAATCAAAACAAACGTTTGACAGTATTCATGACCAATGGTTTTACGCACTTCGTTCACCCGATGGCGTCATGCAGGGCGAGCCCTCAGAATTGGCGGAATTTGCCTCTCAAGCAAAAAATTGGCAGCGTTCGATCTCTGTTTTTACAGAAACACCGTTTCGCCTTTGTTTCCGGTTGGAAGAACCGAATCACGAACCTCAGAAAAATGATGATACATGGTTTGTTCGATATTTGTTGCAGGATGTCAGTGATCCCAGTTTATTGGTTCCCGTACAAGATGCATGGAACGCCAAAGGCCAAGAAGCGAAATTGCTGAAGCGTTCTGGGTTTAATCCCCATGAATATATGCTGCTGTCTTTAGGACAAGCATCGGGGATTTGCCCAAAAATTGAATCGAGTTTGAAACATTCGACACCCGGGGGCTATGAGCTTGATGCCAATGACGCCCATGTATTCTTAACCGAGAGGGCATCGATTCTGGAACAAATGGGCTTCGGAGTGATGCTTCCCGCATGGTGGACACGGAAAGGCACGAAGCAGCGTTTGACTATGAAAGCCAAAGTAAAAAGCCCTCAGATGAAAGGTGGCGGAGGGCTTTCTTTGGATGAACTCATCGATTTTCAATGGGAAATTGCATTGGGTGGCAAGAAAATTTCTCTTCGGGAATTGCAGCAATTGGCCAATATGAAATCGTCGTTGGTGAAAATTCGCGGCCAATGGGTAGAAATCAACGCAGAAGAAATTCAACAAGCGATTGATTATTGGCTAAACCAATCAAATTCAAAAACTTCGATCCGCGAAGTCGTGCAAATGGCATTGGGGCAATCATCAACCCCCTCACGCTTCGAATTTGGCGGAGTTACAGCAACCGGGTGGATCAAGGAACTATTAGACCAACTCAATGGCAAGACCTCGTTTGAAACAATTGAACCTAATGGCCAATTCAATGGAACTTTGCGGCCTTATCAACTCAATGGCTACTCTTGGTTGAGTTTTTTGCAGCGCTGGGGATTGGGAGCCTGTTTGGCAGACGATATGGGATTAGGCAAAACCATTCAAACTCTGGCTCTCATTCAACGAAACTGGCATCTCAATGGCAAACGAGCGGTCTTGTTGATTTGCCCCACTTCGGTTGTGGGAAATTGGCAGCGGGAAGCATCCCGTTTTACACCCGAACTGCCGGTTATGGTTCACCATGGGGGCACACGAAAAAAAGGGTCGTCCTTCAAAAAACACGTTCATGAACATGCGATTGTAATATCGAGCTATGCGCTTCTGCATCGGGATTTCGAAACACTCAAAGAAATATCTTGGTCTGGCGTGATTCTTGACGAAGCGCAAAACATTAAAAATCCCGTAACCAAGCAGTCGAAAGCCGCTCGTTCATTAACAGCGGATTATAAAATTGCTTTAACCGGCACCCCAGTCGAAAACAATGTTGGTGACCTCTGGTCAATCATGGAATTTCTCAATCCAGGATTTCTAGGGACACAGGCAGAATTTAAGCGATCGTTTTTTGTCCCCATTCAGACGAAACGGGATACGGAAGCCACCCAGCGATTGAAGCAAATCACCGGTCCTTTTATATTGCGGCGGCTGAAAACAGACAAATCCATCATTGGCGATTTGCCGGATAAGATGGAAATGAAAGTTTTCTGCAATTTGACCAAAGAGCAGGCCTCGTTGTACAAAGCCGTCGTTAACGATGTGTCGGAAGAACTGAGCTCTGCCGAGGGGATCCAACGCAAAGGACTGGTGCTTTCCACGCTTTCCAAACTGAAGCAAATCTGCAACCACCCAGCCCAATTCGCAGGGGATAATTCATCGATTCCTGACCGCTCAGGAAAGCTGGCCCGTTTGACGGAGATGTTGGAAGAAATTCATGAGATCGGCGACCGCGCATTGCTCTTTACACAATTTACAGAAATGGGGGCTCTTCTCCAAAAGTATCTTCTTGAACAATTCGGCCGGGAAGTTCTTTTCTTGCATGGCGGAGTCACAAAAAAAGTTCGAGATCAGTTGGTCGAACGTTTTCAGAGCGATGAGGGCCCAACCCTTTTTATTCTCTCGCTGAAAGCCGGAGGCACTGGATTGAACTTAACCAAGGCCAATCATGTGTTTCACTTCGACCGGTGGTGGAACCCTGCTGTGGAAAATCAAGCGACAGACCGAGCGTTCCGAATTGGCCAGAGCAAGAACGTTCAGGTTCATAAATTTCTTTGCGTGGGAACCCTGGAAGAGAGGATCGATGAGATGATCGAAAATAAAAAAGAGATTGCTGAAGGGGTTGTTGGCACCGGCGAAGGCTGGCTGACAGAACTCTCTACCGATGAACTCAAAGAACTGTTCGCATTGCGCAAAGATGCTGTAGCGGATTGAATTCAGAAATAACGATTCGGTAAAAAGTCTTCTTTGGAGCGCAGGCGTCCTCGCCTGCAACAACATACAGTGCAAATTGGATGTCTACATTGCTATATTGTGTGGTTGTTTTCTAGATCAGACTTTTTGCCGAATCTTCAGAAATAACATAGCGATTCAGTGAGGTTTTAATATATGAGTAAAAAGAAAAAACCATTCCAAAAAGATCCTGAGTGGGCGCGTGCCAAGAAATTGTGCCGCTTGAATCAAGACGATATTCGCATGGCAAAAGAACTTGGCTTCAAACCCAAAAGATTGATTAAGAATATCCCCAACAAAACCGAACAATGGAAAGCGCCGGTGAAAGTCTGGATAAGGGATTTATACCGAAAACGCTTTGGAAAAGTTTTGAGGACGAATTCTAGTCCCTCAAAAAAACAAAGGGAAAATCCAGACTATGAAGATGGATTGTACCCTCAATCCACTGATGATTCTTTTATGTATATAAATTCAACTCGAAACGATAGCGAGCTTCAAAACAAACTGACTTATGAAGTGAATTGGGATGACGATGACGACCTTCCCTTTTGAAAGGATCTAGAGATGGCTCGAAGACGCCGGTATAGCTATTATGATTTTGGGTATTACAAACGATCCACACCGAAAGAAGCGAAAGGGGGGATCAAGGCGCACTCAAAAAAAGGTGCATTCGGCAGCAGTTGGTGGGCGAAACGCTGGATTGAGGTATTGGAAAGTTTCCATATTGGAGCGCGGTTGAACCGGGGACGCTCGTATGCCCGGAAAGGCCAAGTGTTATCTATCGATATTGATAAAGGTGATATTAAGGCCAAAGTACAAGGGTCTCGTTCTCAGCCTTATTTGGTCGAAGCCAATGTGAAAATGTTATCCAAAACCGATTGGAAAAAAATTATCAGCGCTCTAGCCGGCCAGCCTATATTTGCAGCCAAGCTTCTCGCTGGAGAAATGCCTCAAGATATCGAAACCGTTTTTGATGAAGTGGGTTTATCACTTTTCCCAACGAAATATAAAGATTTGGCTACCGATTGCAGTTGTCCGGATTGGTCGAATCCATGCAAACACATCGCCGCGGTTTTTTATTTGTTAGGCGAAGAATTTGATCGTGATCCATTTCTCATATTTAAAATGCGGGGTATGCCGCGTGAAGAATTAATCAATCAACTCCCCCAAATGAGTTCAGGGAAAAAAGAAACTGAAACACACGATCAAGTAGAAGAGACTCCGGTTTCAGAACCTCTGAAGACAGACGCAACCCAATATTGGCAAGGGAATGAGATGCCCAACGATCTATGGGGTGAAGTGGAAATACCAAAAATCCATTCAGCATTACCCAAACGCTTGGGCAATTTTCCTTTCTGGCGAGGGAAAGAGCAATTCTTAGATGCATTGGAAACCATGTACGAGCCTGCCGCAC
>CAZEZQ010000354.1:0-6148 GCA_964516245.1 uncultured bacterium
CACCAATGTCCGGCAACAAGATTGAATTTAACGAAGGAACATCTGAGATTATTGCAGCGGCTTTGGAAGTCCACAAAGCGTTGGGTTCTGGTTATCTTGAAGTGGTCTATCAACGGGCTTTGTTCTATGAAATGAAATTGCGCGATATGGAATTCACTCGCAAAGCGGAAATTGACCTATTTTATAAAGGAAAAAATATCGGCAAAAAGCGAGTGGATTTTTATATGGGCGATTGTGTGGTAGAGATGAACGCCAAATCAGAATTGGATGATATTGATTTGGTGCAAATCGATTGATGGGTCGGGCGGCGTGACCCAACTTATCGAGTAATCCATAAACGAAAAAAGGGGCGGACAATTGTCCGCCCCTTTTTGTAGTAATGTTTGTGAAATTTTTTTTTTACACAACTTTGAAGCCGTATTTGCTGGTGAGGTCGGGGATCTCTTGGCGTTGTTTGGTTTTGAGGGCTTCGCGTCCGGCGAAGACGGCTTGGGCTGCTTGCAATCCACGCACACCAGAACACAGGTTGGGAGCGCCGGTGCGAATGGTGTGAGCAAAGCCTTCGAGTTCCCAGCCGTAGGGGGCATAGGGGGTGAAGTCGCCTGCGCCGCCGCCGCCGGCTGTAGCGCCGCCGGTGACGTGGGCGGCAAAGGCCGAGCCATCTCCTTCTTCTTTTTTGACGCTGACTGCGGTTGCGCCGCCGGCCGCCGCGTCTTTGGCTTTTTCTTCATCCCAGCCCGGTTCCCAAAACAGGTAGTATTGGTTTTCTTTGCTGAGAATGATGGTGCCGAAGGTCCCCATGATTTGTTCGTAGTAATCGTCAAAGCGGTTGGACTGAATGGCGGAGTAGGTAACCGTGCGGCCTTCGGGATATTCGAAGATGGCGTAGATGTGGTCATCGACGGTGCGGGTGTCTTTTTCGTATCCGACTTTGTTGTAGAACTTGAAATCATCTTCGGTTTTGAACTGGCCGCCAAACGCCTGAACGGCGGAAGGCGCCTGGTCGCCCCAGAGCCAGTTGGTGATGGCCAGCTGGTGGCTGCAGAGTTCGGTCCATAAACCACGCGAGGTGGCTTCGTACCAGCGCCAATTGACGATATGTTGATGATCTTCGTATCCGTATTTGGTGGGATCGAATTCTTTCATCAACATTTCTTTGAGTTCGGGATTGACGTGAATCCAATAGTTCCAGTCGGTGTTGCGGTGCCAGAGGGCGCGCATGTGATACACGTTGCCGAGCAGGCCTTCGCTCATCATGCGATAAGCATCCCAATACAGGGGGTTGTAGAAGCGTTGATGGCCCACCTGCAAGTTGAGATTTTTTTGTTGAGCGATTTTGCACAATTCCACGCATTCATCCACATCGAATGCCATGGTTTTTTCAGTGAAGTAATGTTTGCCGGCGTTCATAGCCGCGACGCCCACCGGGGCGTGCAGGTGCAGCGGGGTGGCGCAGATAATGGCTTCGAGTTCAGGGTCTTCGAGCATGTCTTCGTAATTGGTGTATTGGGTGGGTTCGCCGTGCCCTTTCTTTTTGATGAGTTCAGTACCCTGAATCATGTTGTCGGGACGGATATCGCAAATGGCTTTGATATTGATGTATTTGGGATTAATCACATCAATCAACACGCGGCCTTCCATGCCGGTACCAACGATTCCTGCTTTGACTGGGCCCACATTGTTATTCGCCAGAGCGAAGGCGCCTACAGCGGGCAGGGCCGCTGCCGCTTTCAAAAAATTCCGGCGCCCTTCGAATTTTTGTTCATTTGTTAGTTCCATGATTCGCTTCCTTTCTGCTCCCTTTATCGTATTTTTAATTTTATTGTCTTTTCATCCAAATGGGATGGCATCTCCTGGTTTTAGGCCTGCGCTGGCTGCGCCTCTTGCTGGGTTGTTTGGGGCTGTGCCGGTTGAGTCGCTTCTTCTGAAGTGGAGAAGATGCGGCGCAGGTAGACATCCAAGCCATAGAACAAGCCGGTGTTGCACGACCAGAGGGCGGCCAGCGCCAAAAATTCGATCAGATTTTTATTCACGATCAAATAGTTGCCTTCGGCGCCGGGAGATATTTGACCGGCCCATTGCGCATTTTGGAAGGAACTAAATATGGCGTTCCACTGTTCCGGAGGAATCACTTCCCAAGGTGGAGTGGAAAGATAGAACATTAGCAAGTTCAGCATGGCAATCAAGCATGCGACCCGGGTGAATAATCCTAAAATTAATCCCAATCCCGCCAAAATCAGCATGATGGGCATGAGAAAGTTGGCCGTGGTTAACATCCAACCGGTTTCAGCGATTGTATGAAACACCGGTGCAAACGGTCCCCATGAAACCATCAAATAGCCATAGGCGCTCCAATTGGGCGCCATCCATTTCACCAGGCCTTCCCGCAAGAAGTGCCACCCGATGGAGATTTGCAGCAAGACAAGAAAGAATTGCTGCCACCCCGTAAATTGAAATCTTTTACCTAGAGTACTCACGATGTCACTAATACCTCCATATAGTCTTCCGGAATGTTTTTATGAACCACTTCCGGTTGGTCTGCCCCATTGGGTTGCCAGAGTATCAAAACTCCCACATGTGGATGATTCTCACAATACTCGAGTGTTTTCTCAACCCCCATCACATAGAATGCTGTCGAAAATGCTTCGGCTTCGGCGGCGGTATTGGCGACCACATTGACGTTCAACGCTTCTTCGGCGGGCCAGCCGGTGCGGGGGTCGATAATATGGCCGTAAGTTTTGCCATTGATTTCGAAATTCTGCAGTTCAGAACCGGATGACGAAAACCCTTGTTCTTTGAGCTGCATGCGCGCGAGCGGGTTTTCGTGATCGAGTGGATTGCGCACATCGATTTGCCAAGCGTCTTTCCAGGCTGGGTGGCCGGAAGCCAGTATGCTGCTGAAGCCCCCGTGCATTAAAACGGTATCGAGGTTGCCTGCATGGGCCACCCGCATCGCGCAATCCAGGGCAAAACCTTTGCCAATACTGCCGGGATTGATTTCTATTCCGTCTTTTTCGAAGAAGATTGTGTGCTCCTGATCGTTAAGTTTCACATGATGCATACCCACTTTTTCTCGGGCCGTTTTGATTTCTTCTTCACTGGGCAAGCGGCCTTCGCGGTAGAAGAACCCCCAGCATTTGCTGAGTGGTGTACTTGTGATATCGTATGCGCCGTTGGATTGGCTAAATAATCGTTTGGCCATTTTGACGAGATTGTATATTTCAGGACTGACTTGGACCGGTTCTTTGGCGGCGCGGGCGTTCACATCCATCAGTTCGGTTTCGCCCTGCCAGATGCTGAGAACGCGTTCGATGCGTTCGATTTCGTCGAGGGCTTTCATGGCCACTTTGCGCATCTCGGTTTTTTCGTAATGGGGGATATAAATTTCGAAATCGGTGGCCATGGCATTGCGTTTCAGGCAGACGTAGGATTTGTCAAAGCCCAAAAAGCCCATGGTTTTCCCTAAGTCGGCGACATCGGCTATACCTTCGAGAAAGGATTGAAATCCACTGGAAAAGAAATTGCGCCGATTGGCCTGTGGAGGAATAGACACAACAAATTCTCCCCTGTTTATGATCTTTAATGAGTAAGGCTAAACATCTATTTTGGAGCGCAGGCGTCACGCCTGCATTTTTTGTGAAAGCAGGCGAGGACGCCCACCAAGGCGCGTCTATGACCTGCGCTCCAAATTGGATATCAGATGCAGGGGAGGACGCCCACCAAGGCGCGTCTATGACCTGCACTCTCAAAATTGCCTTCGTTTAATGATTGCTTGTTCTTTTTTCAAAGTGTTTTTTATTTTACTATTTTTAACACTTTCTGTTGTATTATAACCGTCGATTTTCACTCTTATAGGTTGATGGGTTTTCTTGGAAAATCGTTTCTCCGCCGCTTTTGAAATTGACCGAATCAGTTAAAATAATAACCCAACGATTTGTGACCTCGCATATTTTATTTAATCACTTATTATAAGGATGCATTATTTATGCAAGAAGCCTCCCTTGAGTATTCAGAATCCAAAGCCAAATCCTGGTTAAGCATTTACCTAGAACTTTCTAAAGCACGGCTTTCATTTTTGGTGGTAGTAACTACTGTAGTCGGGTTTTTGTTCGCTGCAGACAGTACCACTTCTTTGTTTATCCTTTTGTATACTATTACCGGAACGGCGCTCTCGGCAGCTGGAGCGAATGCATTCAATCAGTGGTATGAAGCGGCACGGGATGCTCGGATGGAACGCACCCAGTTGCGGCCTATGCCGAACGGGGATCTCTCATCCGCTCATGCGCTTTTGTTTGCTATTTTTACATCGATTGTTGGAGTCGCGGTTCTTTACACCTGGGTAAATGCGCTGACTGCATGGCTGGCATTGGTGAATATATTAATATATGGATTCATCTATACACCATTAAAAACGGTCAGTTCGTTTTGCACTTTGGTGGGAGCGGTTTGTGGAGCGATTCCACCTTTGATGGGATGGGCGGCAGTGACCGGTGAGATTGGGTATGGCGCGTGGATATTGGCGGCGATTTTGTTTATCTGGCAAATCCCACATTTTTTGTCTCTTGCCTGGATGTACCGGGACGACTATCAACGGGGTGGATTCAAAATGCTGCCATTGATCGATCCACAAGGGAATTTAACTTGCCGGGTGACCTTGTTGTATTGTATGGCATTGATAGCGATTGGATTTGCTGGAACCATTTCAGGTTTAACGGGATGGTTGTACTTGATTACATCTACTTTAGCCGGTTCGGTGTTTCTGCGGCAGGCGGTAAGGTTTTACCGGCTACGTTCTTATGAGAATGCGCGGGCATTGTTTTTGGGGAGTTTGTTGTATTTGCCGCTGGTTTTAGGGTTTTTGGTAGCAGACAAAAATCTAAGCCATTATTCACTACAAATTCAATGCCAGTCTGTGCAGGTTCAGCAGGTTGAGCAACAGGCAGATTTGGTGGCATTTCAGAAAAGAGAGTTGATTCGTTGATATTGAATTGATTTGAAGTTAACGAAACTCCCCTCACCCTAGCCCTCTCCCAGAGGGTTGATCTTTACCCAGAAGTTACTCCTCCCCCAAGTTGGGGGAGGTTGGGAGGGGGTTGTGGGTAAAGCTCAGCTCTGTGGGAGAGGGAATTGATACACTCTATAATGTAGTTTATCTAATGTAGTTTGCCGGATTTTATTTGGTTTCCCCTTTATCGATTTCATTTCATATTAACCTCTAATGAAGGTGTCATTATGACCAACCAAAATAATTCAAAGCAAAAAAGGCTTCTCGATATGAAAAGCGGCGGCTGGGTTTTGGTGCTGGCCGCTGTTTTGGCTCTCTCTTATTTCTCTTTATTTCTTTATAACGCCTTGGTAGCAAAGCAGGCGGAGCTCATTGGCGGGGATACGGTCGAATCGTATCAGTTCGATCTTTCCAATCTGATTGTTTCTAAAGAAAAAGTTGTTCCTACAGGGGTTGTGAAAGATGGAAGTCTTGCCATTACCGATCCTGAAGTGATGACGTCTAGCGAGGTGGACACTCTGAATGAAGAAGAACGGGGGAAATATCTGGTCAGCAAAGATCAAGTGATTGGTGTTGAGATCAATGGCGAGAAGCGTGCGTATCCATTGCGGGTGTTGAATTGGCATGAAGTGATCAATGATACGCTGGGCGGGGTTCCAATTGCGGTGACTTACAATCCACTAAGCGGAAGCATTGTGGTGTTCAAACGGGAAATCGATGGTGAAGTGTTGGAGTTCCGGCACAGTGGGTTGCTCTACAATTCGCATCATTTGCTTTATGACAAGCGGGAGAAACCTTCAGAAGAAAGTTTGTGGTGTCCGTTGATGCGCAAAGCGATATCCGGCCCCATGGTGAATACAAATCTGGACCCTTTGCCTTGCATATTAACTCATTGGCAGGCTTGGGCGTATGAGAACCAAAATGCTGGTGTGATCAAGCCACTGGTTGAATATAAGAAGCGTTATCAACGGAGCCCGTATGGGAGTTATTTTGACTCGGCGGTTTTGAAATTCCCAGTTGATCCACTGCCGAATGATTCAACACGCGCATACAAAGCCAAAATGGTAATCGTTGAATTAAATGGCAGCACTCATGTATATTCGTTTGATGAGATTGAGGATCAGGCAGGCCCAAATAATGAGT
>CAZEZQ010000355.1:0-6130 GCA_964516245.1 uncultured bacterium
GCCCGGTCAATCAACGATTGCGGCGTGACGCAGACTGGACAGCCGGGCCCATGGATTAACGTGATGCTGTCAGGCAGCATTTCGTCAATGCCATTTTTGATGATGCTATGGGTTTGGCCGCCACAGATTTCCATCAAAGAACGGGGCTGGCGCGCCAAGGGCATAATGGCCTTCAGCAGGCTTCGGGCTTTTTCAGGATCGCGGTATTCGTTGAGATATTTCATGATGATTCTCGCAAAGTCAATTTGGTTGTTTATTTTGGAGCGCAGGCGTCCTCGCCTGCATCGGCTGATCAAGCAGGCGGGACGCCTGCGCTCCAAGGTTAATGCAGGCGAGGACGCCTGCGCTCCAACGTTAATACAGGCGAGGACGCCTGCGCTCCAACGTTAATGCAGGCGGGACGCCCACCAAGGCGCGTCTGTGACCTGCGCTCCAAAGATTACTTAATGTATGTTAGGGTTTTCAGTCGAAGATTCACGTAATGCCTCTAATTCGTGTTCTTCGAGTTCGGCGATGAGATCGAAGGTTTTTTGGGCTTCGGCTTCATCGATGCAACTGATGGCGAAACCTGCATGCACGATCACATAATCACCGACATTGGCTTCGGGTGTGTAGGCCAGCGATATCTCTTTCAAGATTTTGCCAAACTCAACCTTGCCGGCGCGAAAGACGGGATCGTCGTTGGTGATTTCGGTTACTTTGCCTGGGATGCCTAAACACATGATGCGCTCCTTGTTTGCTTTATGTGCGCAATCGCGGCTATTGTTTGCCCCAGCGAAAGGCCGCCATCGTTGGGAGGCACCCGGCGATGCCAATAAGCCTCGAATCCCTGGTGCCGCAATTGCCGCACAGAATGTTCCAATAAATAAGCGTTTTGAAAACAACCGCCGGTTAACACAACGCGTTTTTCGCCCACTTGGTTGCATATTTTAACGATACATTCTATCAGAGTCTTGTGAAAACGGGCGGAGATTGCTGCTGTAGATGTTTGGGATTTAAGATCAAGCAATATTGCATTGATTGTATCTTTGATCTGTATGATTGTATTCGATGCATTGTCTGCTTGTTGTATGGTGAATGGATAAGAAGAGGTTTCATTGGAATCAATCGCCCATTCCATCTCCATAGCGGCCTGGCCTTCGTATTCAACAGAATGCCGCAAGCCAATGAGAGAAGCGGCCGCGTCGAATAAGCGCCCTGCGCTTGTGGTTGAGGGGCAATTGATTTGCTTATGCAAGAGTTGTTTGTAGGTGCGAAGTTCATTATCAGTAAATGTTTGCAGGGCGGGGCAGTTTATAGAAAATGCCTCTTCTCCAAAGAGTGAATACAAAAGCCCCAATGCAATCAAACGAATGTCTTTGATAGCCTTTTCGCCGCAGAGCAGTGGGAAGGCTTGCAGGTGGGCAACTCGTTCAAAACTATGCTCATCAGCCAAGAGAAACTCGCCCCCCCAAATGTCTCCATCGGTTCCATAACCAGTGCCATCCCAAGAGACGCCTAATACGGTTCCCTGCAATTGGTTATCAGCCATGCAAGAGAGTACATGCGCGTAATGATGTTGTACCGGCAAACAGGGGATACCGCTTTTCTGCGCGTACTGGGTGGAGATGTAATCGGGATGCGAATCGTGTGCGATCAACTCGGGTTTGGAATCATAGGTGCGCTGCAAAAGTTGTATCACCGATTCAAACGCGTTGAAGGTTTCTTGATTTTCCAAATCACCAATGTGCTGGCTTAGGAAGATATTGTATCCGGCAGTGATAGCAGCCGTATTTTTCAAATGGCCGCCGGCTGAGAGAATGTTGGGCAAGCCGGTATCGTGTGTGATGGGCAACGGTGCGTATCCTCGTGAGCGGCGAATGAGCAATGGCCGGTTCATCACAACCCGCACCACCGAATCATCCACCGGCCGGGCAATGGGTCGATTGTGAACCAAAAAGTAATCAGCAATTCCGTTCAGTCGTTGTATGGCTTCCTGATTATCAATGCAGATGGGTTCTTCAGAGAGATTGCCGCTGGTGGCAACAACAGGACGCGAGAGATCATTCATGAAAAGTATATGCAGCGGCGTATAAGGGAGCATGAGGCCAAGATGGGGATTGCCGGGTGAAACGGAAGCGGCAATGGGAGTATTTTCTTTTCTTGGCAACAAGACAATCGGGGCTTGGGGTGATGTAAGCAGTTCCTCTTCGATTTCTGTACAACGGCACAGGCTTTTGGCCGATTCCAAATTTGGGATCATCAATGCCAATGGCTTACCCCAACGTTGCTTGCGTTCGCGCAAGCGATGCACGGCGGATTCATTTTCAGCATCCACCATGAGATGAAAGCCTCCCAATCCTTTCACGGCTAAGATCATACCCATACGAATGAACTGTGCTGCTTGCTGCAATGCGCCTTGGTGTGAAGCAATAATTTCAGCGCTTGGGCTCCACAGTTCCAAATGGGGTCCGCATTCTGGGCAAGCGTTGGGTTGCGCATGAAAACGCCGGTCCATCGGGTTCTCATATTCTTCCCGGCATGCGCCGCACATGTCAAAAGCTCGCATGGTGGTATAGGGCCGGTCGTAAGGCAGGCCTTCGATGATTGAATAGCGGGGCCCGCAGTGGGTGCAATTGGTGAAGGGGTAGAGATAGCGCCGGTTGTTGGAGTCGAGAATTTCTGCCCGGCATTCGGGGCAAGTGGCCAGGTCAGGCATCATGATGGCGCTTTTGCTCTCGCCACTATCGCTGGTTTGGATGATAAATTCAGCATCGCAGCACAGTGGGATGGCTTCGCGATGCACGTGTGTTAATTGCGAGTGAGGAGGTAGTTCAGCCAGCAGGCGTTGTTCGAATAATTTGAGTTTCAGGGCCGGGCCTTCCGCTTCGAGAAACACACCACGCGAGGTATTGCTTACCCAGCCTTTGATGCCCATTTCATTTGCCAAGCGATAGACATAGGGCCGGAACCCCACACCCTGCACAGTGCCCTGCAAGTGGTAGTGATATCGCTGATGTTCGTTGGTTTCAATTTGGGCCGGGGTGCTTTGTACCATGGTGACTCTTATTGATATATGGATTCAATTACGCAAATTCTGAGAGATTGTCTCTCAGTGTAGGGGCATCCGCCGCGGCGGACAACGTGCTCCCTGCGCTCAGTCGTTCGAAAAAAATTTCAAATCTCTTTTGCTAGGTTTTTTTTAACCCCTTCTAAATTCAATGTCATTAACCTAAGTTCAAATTAGAAATTTTTGTTTGTTGAAATTTGCTTAAACAAGAGCCCGGCTCGGCGGGAGCCTCGCCCTCCTAACAGCAAAATCCTTTAAGTTAATGACATTGAGGCCGTAGTAATGTAGGATGGGGTCGAGTTGTGGGAACCATTAATCGAAGCTAATTTTTGATGGGTCAAACAACGCGACCCATCCTACGGGGCTGATAAACAAGCCGTACACCCTTTCCCCTTGGGAGAGGGTAGGGGTGAGGGGAATTGTATCCATCAGTGTACACGAATAATCCAAGGTGTTTTTCAAGCTCGCAGAAGCGCGTTGGCGTGGTAAAATGAACTACATTATGCCATTGGCAACCACGCCTAAGAAGATAGGGAAACAACGGATGGAGCGCAAGCCGTATCTGCGAGAAGTGTCGATTCGAACGGACTTTGTTGAGGATGCAGAGCAGTATCCCTTCAATATCCCTGCGATCAGCCAATTCGGGACCCTACGGTTTCATCCGGATGTTACTTTTTTGATCGGAGAAAATGGATCGGGGAAGTCCACTGTGATTGAGGCGATTGCCCTCGCTCTGGGGTTCGGCCCGGAAGGGGGGACGAAGAATACTCAATTTACCACTGCGCAAACGATTTCACCGCTCCACGGTTGCTTGCAGCTGGTAAAGGGATTTGCCATGCCAAGAGACCACTACTTTTTACGAGCGGAGAGCTTCTACAACCTTGCGACTTATATGGATGAAGTGCAGTATTTGGAGGGGTATGGCGGCAAGTCGCTGCACGCGCGTTCACATGGAGAAGCGTTCTTAACCACCCTTAGCGAGAAGTTGAGAGGGGATGGGTTGTACATCTTTGATGAGCCCGAAGCGGCGCTTTCGCCCAATCGGCAACTTACCGCCCTGGCTACAATCCACGATCTGGTCAAGGATTGCTCCCAACTCATTATCGCGACTCATTCGCCGATCCTGATGGCGTACCCGCGCGCAAAGATTGTTTTATTGGATGAAACCGGGATACGCGAAGTGAATTATGAAGACACCGAGCACTACCAGGTGACAAAAGGGTTCTTGAATGATTACCAACGAATGCTGCATTACTTGCTTGAGGATGAGGGTGAAGTTTGACTCAATCCGCAATCCTATTCGGCGGCATAAGATTGAATTCACCCGGAGGCTCGTATATGCCGAAGCCGAAAGATGATCAGGATAAAAGAAATGAAAGAAAACGATGTTATACCTTATGAGTGTTTTTCGCTCAGCAATTGCTTCAATTCATCGAGTGAAGCACCGTTTCGTATGGCCTCCTTCATGGAATTAAGAGTATCCAAAGAGGTTTCATCTTTCATGCGTTCATAGAAAGCCAAGCCATCCGCACCATATTTCACTTCCAACGCCAAACGAATGCCTTCTTTCCGTTCTTCTTGTCTGCCTTCTTCTCTTAATTGTTCAAATAATGTTGGCATTAGTTTATCTCCAACCTGGGGAAGGGCATATTGCACCCCTTCCCGAACTTGGTCTTTCGTAATTTTATCGCTCGCATTGCCAATATATTCTAATATACTTCGCATCATTTGTAGATCAAACGCAAATTGGCGCCGCGATGAAACGGTTTTGGCGGCGTTAAGTAGGCTTGTCATTGCCCAGAGCCATTGCACTATTTGTGCGCCTCCCATCCCCTCATACATTCGATGCAAGATGAATTCGGTCATATCCCCCCGTCTTCACAAAAATCTCCCCCAAGTTCAGGAATTTTGAACTTGGGGGAAGATATCGTTATTCGCTAGGTGCTCATTATTAACATTCTACTATTGGTTTTGTGGTTCTACTTCTTGTGGTTGATTTGGGGGTTCTGGGACATTTGATGGCCCTCTTGGCGCAATATTTTCTTCCATCGCCAGAACATCCACCAGGGTTCCAACCGGTGAGAAGATCAAGTCTTCTTTGTGTTGGCTGATTAGCTCCCTGTGGGGATGGCCGGGGTTTTCCCAGCTTTTTACTGTTTGCACGAATTCATTCTTGTAAAAGCGCTCGGCGTCGATTTGGGCATTGGGATTATTTTCTTTGATTTTTTGAATTTCTTCTTTGAGTTTGGTTAACGGGTCGAGATAGCGTGTTCCCCATTCGCGCAGGGGATTGTCTTCGGGCAGCTCGCTCCATGAGACGATCTCAGCGGCCACAATGCGTGTGTAGTGTTGATATTCTGAAAACGGCATTTGTTGCTCGCGCAACAGTTCCAATTGGCTTAGCCCTACATCTCCAATATCTTTGGGCAAACCAATGAACTTACGGATGGTTTCGAACGTGCCCAGTTTGTCTTCCGATTCGCGATAGCCCGACCATTCGAGCAGCCACTGAATTTTTTCTTCAGCGGTTTGCACGGTCTGTTTACGCACGTTTACAAAGGTTTCGAAACGGGAAACATCGGCTTGGGCCACCTGTTGCTCTTCGGTTGGAGCCTGCACATCATCCGGGGCCGCCTGGTCTTCTGCTTGGGGCAGCACGTTTTCTTCTGGTGGAGCAAAGGGATATTCTTGTTCTAAGGTACGCCGTTCTTGATTGAACTTTTCAAATGTTTCACCGACACCTGTGAAATAATCGGAGGCATACCATGTAAATATCCCCCCAATGATGATGAGTAACACTACCAACCCCAAGCAGCCGCCGCAACCGGCCATTAACCATCGTTTTGCGCTCATGATGTATCCTCTCTTTTTATGTTAGTTCAATACGAATCTAATTTTGGAGCGCAGGCGTCTCGCCTGCTTTATAAATAAATGCAGGCGTCTCTCCTACTTTATATGCAAATGCAGGCGGGGACGCCTGCGCTCCAAACTGCGCTCCAAACTGCGCTCCAAACTGCGCTCCAAACTGCGCTCCAAACTGCGCTCCAAATTGCGCTCCAAATTGCGCTCCAAATTGCGCTC
>CAZEZQ010000356.1:0-6123 GCA_964516245.1 uncultured bacterium
CCGCCACAATAGGCAAAATATAGACAAGCGAGTGAGGAACCGCCTTTTTCCAGGGCAACAGGCAAAACATACAAATCACAACAAACAAAACAAAAAATTGAAAGACGGGAGTAATGAACAAAATTACAATTGAGAGTAACGAAATGCAGAAGCAATCGAACAGGCTTCGAGACTCTATAAATCGTGCCACACCCAAAACAAAAAGAGCTAAAGCGGTCGCATGAATGACTTCGACCCCCATTAACACCAATCGGTACAGGGCCATTGGATAAATGGCATAACAAAATCCAGAAATCAACGCCGCCGATTCGTTGAAATACTTCTTGCTTACGCAATAAACACAAGAAAGAGTTAGCAAGTCGAGCAAGATATGCCAAAATTGCGCAAGCGGTTCGATCGAGAGGGGCAATAAAGATAAAAATGCCAGCAGGGCAGGATACAGCGGCATACGGCGAAGATATTCGTTGCTAAACCAATATTCTCCCCCATGAAAGGCTGCGCTGTGATTTAAATACCCATCGCCATCAATATAGGGGTACAGTGTAAGTCCCCCGAAGTTTTCTATAATTGGAACAAGGATAAAAACGTAAACCACTCGAACCAAAAATGCGAATGATAAGAGGTACAAAAAACGCTTTGACATAATAGTGGGTGTTCGAAAAGGTGAAGTAGAATAAGAGCGTTAACGAAACAAGTTAAATTTTATAATACACCAAATTGCAGAGAACCCATCCCGCCAGGTAATCTTTTTTCCTTCCGAATAATCACGGCCATAATACGAGATTGGAACTTCATAAATCCGGCAGCCCATTTTGGCGATTTTCGCCGTGATTTCGGGTTCCATACCAAAGCGGTGGGTTTCGATCTTGATTTTCTTAATTACGTCTGACCGGAAGGCTTTGTAACAGGTCTCCATGTCTGACAAGTTTAAATTCGTGAGCATGTTTGAAAACACAGTAAGAACTTTATTTCCCACAAAATGCCAAAAATACAACACGCGTTGTTCCGGCCCACTAAAACGGGAACCATAAACCACATCGGCATTGTTTTCCACAATTGGTTTTATTAAGCGTTTGTATTCGCCCGGGTTGTATTCCAAGTCTGCATCTTGTATAACGGCGATGTCGCCTGAAATATGTTCGATGGCGGTTCGAATGGCTGCCCCTTTCCCCTGATTGGTTTCATGGAAAAAGATTTTGACTTGATCGTGGTGATAGGTTTTCAGAAAATCCCGTGTCCCATCATTCGACATATCATCAACGATGATGATTTCTTTTGCAGTTTCTTCCGCCAAAACCCGATTGATAATTTCTTGAATCGTGTCTTTTTCATTATAAACCGGAATTAATACTGATAATAACATGGAGTATCTATCCTGCATTAAATGGGATTGATTGCAAACAGATGAATTATAAGAACGGATAGATGAAGTACAAGGATTGTAGAATCAACTTTGTATTTCAAGTTTCCTGCTGGGATAGTGGGAGCCGTATAGTAAATGTCGCTCCATCGGCTTCGTTTCGGCTCACAAAAATTTCCCCTTTATGCTCTTCGACAATTCGGCGGGTCATGGGCAATCCCAAACCCACACCCGTTGTTTTGGAGGTCCGAAACGCTTTAAACAATTCAGGGAGCATTTCTTCGGCAATTCCAGGTCCTGAATCACTTATATCAATTGAGACATACTCTTCATAGGGTTGAACTTGGATATCGATGGTTCCCCCTTTATCGGTGACATCCAGCGCATTGAGCAGCAAGTTCAATATGGCTTGTTCCAGCCGTTCGCGGTCAATAGGAACTTGAAGGGTATTGTCCACTATATTCTTTTTCACTTGCACCCGTTGCTGATGAATGCGGTGCCGCAGCAATCGCAATACCTGGTCAAACACTTCAGCAATAGAATGAGGTTTCAATTCCAATGGACGCGATTTGGCCAAATTCAACAAATCGTTCACTAAGGTATTGAGATTGCTTACCTTATGCGCAATCACTTCCAAATCGTGGGCGAACTCTTCGGGATCAATTTCATTCGGAACCCAGGAATGGATCAACATATTGATCACCGCTAATGGATTTCGAATCTCATGGGCCATCCCAGCTGCCAATTCTCCTAAGGTGGCCAGTTTTCCCGTGACATGCAACTGTTCTTCCATCGAGACAATTTGTTCGTGCACCCGCACATTGTTGATCGCGATGGCGGCATGGTCGGCAAACGTTTGCAAGAGTTCTTTTTCAGAACGCAGCCAGTGCCGTGGGGTGGCCGAATAGATATTCAACACACCCAGCACGTCATCATGAAATGAGATCGGCGCGGCCAAGAGCGAAGCCACCCCTTCTCGCGCGGCGTGATCTTTGTGTAAATACAATGGTTCTGAAAGCACATCATCAATTTGCGTCATTGTGTTTTTGGTGACCACATTGCCCAAAATTGAGCCATCGAGCGGTAAATTCGGCTTATCCAAATAATCCAGACTGCAGCCATAGGCGGTCACCAGTTCCAATTCACGTTTGCCCCGCTCGACCAACATCAATGAACTCATTTTGGCGCGGAAAAGCAAGGTGGCTTGCTCAACAACACTCAATAGCACTCGGTCTAAATCGAGCGAAGAAGAGATGGTGCTGGCCATATGAAACAAAAAAGAGAGCGGCTTGGTTTGCTCGGCAACCAAAAATTCCACCCAGTTGTTGAACAACCCTTGATTGTGTTTGGCTGCTTCTTCTTGTAACTCATACAATTCTTTTTGAATGTTCCCGTAATAACAATGAACCACAACACCAATGACATTGGATCCGATTTGAATGGGAACCGCGACCGATTGTTCTTCACGCCCACCCACTCCGGTAAGAAAAAAAACAAAAGGCTCTTCTGATTGGCGGATTTTTTGAATCGTTTCCGCTTCCAAAAAATAATTGCGCCAATACCGTTCTATTGTTTCGCTGGCGCCGGCTGTGGCGCTGCGAATCAGACTGTTAAAACTAGGATACGCCAAATAATAGATAGCGGATTGATCGGCTTCACTCTTCTTATGAATTTGATCTAATATCTTGTCTAGTGAAATATCAATCATGTTTTTTCGTAACCAATGAGAGAAGAATTATCTCATTGAAAATTGATTTTGTTATGATACTCGTATTCGCTGCAAAATGAATGCAAAGGAAAAACCTCTTTATGAATGTTGAATATCCGGTAGAAGAACTGTCAAACGATGAGAAAATGTGGGCTGCATTTTGCCACCTAAGCGCAATGTTAATTTTCTTGCTTTTTGGGGTGGGTCATATTATTGGCCCACTGGCTGTTTGGTTGCTCAAGCGCCTTGATTCGGAATATGTGGATTGGCATGGCCGTGAAGCGCTTAATTTTCAAATATCCATTTCCATATACGCCTTGATTAGTTTTTTGCTTGTTTTTGCTGTTGTTGGTGTGTTTCTTCTCGTTGCTTTGTTTGTTTTCTGGTTTGTTGTGGTGATTATTGCCGCCATCAAAGCGAATTATGGGGATAAATTTGAATACCCACTTTGCATTCGCTTTTTGTGATTTTCTGTTAAGGTGTTTGAACAAGGAACCGGCTCGGCGGGAGCCTCGCCCTCCTGATTTAGTTATAAACATTGGCTTACCACCTGCTTGACGCCTACTAGGCATCGAGTAAGATGGCTGGCGTGTGTTTCTTGCAGAAATTAAAGGAGTTACCCTTTCATCAACAATGCGCCTTTCGGTTATTGTTCCAGTTTATAATGAAATCAATACAATAGAAGAAATCATTCGGCGGATAGAACGTACGGGGTATGATTTGGAAATTATTGTAGTTGATGACGGGTCGAATGACGGCACCACCCAGGTATTGCAAGAAGTTGGCGAAGAAAAACCGCATCTGAAAATTATCCACAAAGAAAAAAATGAAGGCAAAGGATCGGCCATTCGCGATGCGCTTTCACACATCACCGGTGAATTGGTGGTAATTCAAGATGCCGATTTGGAATATTATCCGGAAGAATATTCGCGGATGATTGAAATTATCGAGGCCGACAAGGCGGATGTTGTGTATGGCTCCCGATTTTTGGGCCCACACCGGGTGTTCAATTTCACTCACTTCATTGCCAATAAGAGTTTAACGTTGACGGCGAACATTCTTTACAACACGATCCTTTCAGACATGGGTACCGGTTACAAAATGTTTCGCACAGAAGTGTTTCAATCGCTGCCCCGGTATGCCAACGGTTTTGGATTCGATGCGGAAATCACTGGGCAAATTTTCAAGAAGCAGCTTCGAGTTTATGAAGTTCCCATTTCTTATGCGGGCCGAACGTATGAAGACGGGAAAAAAATTCGTTGGACGGATTTTTTCCGTATGCTGTACTGGCTGCTGCGAACCCGTTTTACCACCTTGGATGTAGGCGAAGAAACCCTTTTTCGCTTGTCATCCATTAACCGCTATTATGAGATTTTTTTTCACCGCATCAAACATCTGCTGGGAAACCGGGTGCTGGAAATCGGCTCCGGTGTGGGCAATTTTACCCAATATCTGGTCAATCGGGAAATGGCCGTAGCCACCGACTTCTCCGACAATCATTTAAGAACCCTGCACAAGCGGTTTGTAGAACGCAAGGGATTTCGGATCCATCAATTCGATGCCACCAAACCTCCCGATCAATTCAAGCAATATCACATTGATTCTGTGATCTCTCTCAATGTCTTCGAGCACATTGAAGAAGATGTCACCGCCATGAAAAACACATTTCAATTGCTCGAACCGGGCGGGCGTTTCATCATTCTTGTCCCCTGCAATCAACGGCTGTATGGAACTATGGATGTAGAGTTGGAGCATTTTCGCCGGTATTCCAAAGAAGAACTTACAGAAAAACTCAAATCGGTTGGCTTTGAAATCGAAAATTCGTTTTATTTCAACATGTGGGGAGTGCCTGGTTGGTACATCAATGGAAAAATATTAAAACGCAAAGTGCTTCCATCATTTCAATTGAAGTTATTTCCCCTGCTTTACCCACTATTGAAAATGGAAAAATATTTCAAAACACCCTTCGGTCTCTCAGTAATCGCGGTCGCGAAAAAACCGGATACTTCTACTTCGAACTCCCCTGATGAATAAAATCCATAAATTCCGCCCGGGTTTTGCCGGGTGCCAAGCGCAAGCGTTGTTAGTCTGCCCTTGAAATGGCGACATTGTGCGCGGCTTGCTGCTGCGTCAACCGGAGCTCGACATTGTCCTTGTGCAGGATGTCGGCCTTGCCGGTGCGCGTGATCCAGACATCCTCGCCTGGGCCGCTGAAAACAACCGCGCAAACCGGTCTCTTGACAGCATCGGTTACGCAGACCGTTCACACTTTAAAACAATGCGTGAATAATGCGATGGACCGAACAACCCATCCGCTTCGGAACCGCTTACTCCATTGGCCCGCGCCGCTCAAACGGGTCATTTGATAGAATGATTCTTTGACTGTAATTTCTTCACAAACTCCTGCAGACTCACCTGATCACGAGGCAAATGCTTATACTTGCCGCAATAGTCCATATAAAAGACAGGATGATTGGGTTTCCGATCTCTCCAAGAAAGATAAGAAGCGGTATGAGGAATACGCTCGAAAACGCGTGACGAAACAGAGGGTGATCAATATCAGGATGACGGAAAGGGACTTAAAGAAAATTCAGGCCAAAGCGATAGAAGAAGGCGTCCCCTATCAATCTCTCATTTCGATGCTGATTCACAAGTACAACGAAGGAAAAATATCCATCCATGAATAACAGAACAAGTAAATCAAACGGTATGGGTCCATTTCTGGTCTGATTTTTTCATAAACAATAGATTTCCGTCCTAATACTTATTTGTGATAAACAACGGTTAAAATATAAAGAAAATTAATATATATCTTTCTTGACTCAATACAATAGGGTATAAAGTACAGAAACCATTGAATGAATTGTTCGCTGCGCCGTTCCCGGCCTAGCTCCACGCCGAGGACGGCGAGGCTGTCACGATCAACACCCATCCCTGAAGGAGCAGCCATGATGAACACAAGCGAAGAAACCAACAACCTTAAAGAGGGTTGGAAAGTAGTGTGTTTCGGCAGCCTCATACTTGTCACGGGGCTGGCGCTGCTCGGGTTGCTGGG
>CAZEZQ010000357.1:0-6106 GCA_964516245.1 uncultured bacterium
TTTCGGCAAAAAGTCTTTTTTGGAGCGCAGGTCATAGACGCGCCTTGGTGGGCGTTCCCGCCTGCAACAACATACAGTTTGGGTTAGATACCTATGTAGCTATATATTGTGTTGTCGTTTGCTGGATTAGACTTTTTGCCGAATCGTCATTTACGGGAATCGTGAATTGTCTGAACAACCGTTTATTTCTCTTTGAAATTTGTTAAGGTATGGAAGAAAACCATTCAAAAGGGGAAAAACCATGCAATCATTTACACGACGTAACTTTCTGAAAAATTCAACGCTGGCAGCTGGAGCCACATTTACTCTGGCCTCAGCCAATCGCGTATTGGGCGCGAACGATCGCATCAATGTTGCCGTAACAGGGATTCATGGACGCGGCGGACATCACATTCGAGAATTTCAGAACATGGAAAATGTCGAAGTTATTTCTTTGATTGATCCGGATAGCACCCAATTGACCCGGCGCAGCAAAGACGTGATTGAATTGGGAGGCAAGAAACCGGAGACCAACCAAGACATTCGCAAAGCATTGGAGAATCCAGATCTGGATGCGTTGAGTATCGCCACCACCAACCATTGGCACTCACTGAGCGCCATTTGGGCCTGCCAGGCTGGATTGGATGTGTATGTGGAAAAACCCTGCAGCCACAATATTTACGAAGGCCGCAAATTGGTTGAGGCGGCCCGCAAGTATGGCCGAATCGTGCAGCATGGAACCCAAAGCCGCAGCAGCGGTGGATGGTGGCGGCTGGCCGAGCATGCCCGGCGCAGAACCTTCGGTAGACTGAAAATATCACGCGGCTTGTGTTACAAACGGCGTGACAGTATCGGATTCGAACCCTATGAACCTGTACCGGATTATCTCGACTACAACATGTGGCTTGGCCCGACTCCGGAACAACCGTACAACACCAATCTGGTGCATTACAAATGGCACTGGTTTTGGGATTTCGGTAATGGCGACATCGGCAACCAGGGTGTGCACCAAATGGATATCGCCCGCTGGATGATCCCAGGCGCTACCTATCCAAAAAGCGTTATCAGCGTAGGCGGCCGATTGGGTTATGAAGATCAAGCTCAAACACCCAACACCATGGTCACTATTTTCGATTACGGATATACCCAACTGATCTTCGAAGTGCGTGGATTGCCCACAGATGATTATATGGGTTCAAAACGGCAAGTGATGCACTTTGAAGATGCCTATGTATCAGACCACAATCTCTACAGGGAAGGATCGAGCGAAAGAGAGGGCATCCCTGCAGTTGATGTCGATATGGGTCCCAGTGGACCGGGTGGACACTTTGGTAACTTTATCGCCGCAGTTCGAACGAGAGACCGTAATGACCTAAATGCGGAAATTCTGGAAGGCCATCTTTCATCCATGCTATGCCATATGGCGAATATTTCATATCGGGTTGGACGTGAGTTCCCCCTCGAAACCGACCCCAGCGCTTTCACAGGCAATGACGCAGCGCTCGATGCGCTCGACCGTATGCGCAGCCATTTGAAAAACAATAACGTGAATTTGAAAGAAGGGACCTACCGCATAGGCCGGCAATTGTTCGTTGACCCGGATACCGAGCGCTTTATAGATGATCCCCGTGCAGACGCATTGGCCACACGAACTTATCGTGCACCTTTCGTTGTACCTGAATATGTGTAATGTCTACTTGTTAACCCAATCAAAGGCCACCGTTTATCGGTGGCCTTTTTTATTGGGATGCTTCGGCGGGTCGGGACACTCAACTTCCTTCCAGCCTTCCGCCAGCAATTCCTCATACCACTCTTCTCGCTCGTCCTGTGAAACATAGATAAAGATTTTCATAAAACGAAGTTGAATATTTCATGTAACGTTGAAATCTTCGGGCCTGAAACAAAGCACAAAGGGAAGTGGATCCAAGGGAGATATCTCGACACACCAGATCACTCCCAACGACTAAAATTTCTGTCGTAAAAATAAATTTTTCATTTTCGAGGAGATCATTATGGAAGACCACGAATTGCTTCATGCCTGGCGGAAATACTTGAATTGGACCCAGAAAGAGTTCGGGAAAAAAATACAAAACCTCCAGAACGATCGCCAATTGGGAATACAGTGATTTCCGGATTCCCAATGCGTATATCGCCAAGCGCATGGGTCTTTCCTTCGAGGAGTACATGAAGGGACCTTTTGATCAGAAACAATCGGCAATCCATTCCATAAAAAACTTCAGACAGTTCAAAGAAGGGGAAAGGAAAAGCCTATTTATTCCTGAAAACATGATCCCCGTGTATTGCCTTTCAAGAATCAGTAAGAACTTTCTGAACACCTATAGCGAAAGATTTCAATATCCCCCGCAAATTGTCCCAAACAATGTAGATTTCTGCCGGGTGATTATTGACAAGGAAATCTCGGCAACGAAACTGCCCACCCGTGTCACCGTCAATAAAGTTTCTACCGGAGACGAGGATTACTTTGTAGTCTGGAATGGAAAAGAAGCCGATATAGTCCACCGCAAAAAATTGAACAAGAACTGGAAGATATTAGGTTCCATTCTTATCTGATTTCTTGGGTTTGGATTTCTTTTTAACCACAGGTTTTATTTTTTGGTGGTCATTTTAAAATTGGCCATTTGGTGTGCTATAGTGCAATTCATCAGTCATTGATGACGAAGTTAAGAATCGTTATAGAATTCGAAAAATTCCTGTTCCAACTCTCGTGGCATCATTGCTTTTAATTTTGCGTTCAGACAATCCTGAGAAAAGATTCATTTATGCCTACACTACTTTTTTGGAGTATTCAAAGACTGTCAAACATGAGATGTTATTGTGGGATAATCCAGATGCATCAAAAAGAAAGATTTACGAAATACCTTGCAAACCGAAGCAATTGATGGGGATTGGTATAAATTTTATGTTCAAAGGAATGTTGGTCACTCACCAAAATCAATTGGTGAGTGAAATTATTACGCTGACCAGAATCGTAGAATGGTGAATCTATACCGTGAGAGAGTGGTGAGTAAAATGGAGATGCTGACAAGTTCCAAGAATGCACCAATCGATAGTCCTTTCAAACATATTCAAGTTGGGTGGGACTCATGGATTGTTACATGATATTGCACGACCATTGCGCGCTTTAACCATTTATTTACGAAAACTAAATAGTTGTTTTGTATATAAGTGAATATTTCTCAGGAACTTATGAATCAGGCGCGGAGGGACTCGAACCCCCAACCTGCTGATTTGGAGTCAGCTGCTCTGCCAATTGAGCCACGCGCCTATAATAACTCTTTATAGTATAATCGATATGCGATTCATAGGCGAGAATATCGATCGTTGTAACTATACCCCTGCAAAACAAACAGTCAATAGCCTTTTAACTTCTTCACGCACATTGAGACAATTCATTGGCACGGATAAACTATGATTTTCTTGTGCGCAAACATTAATTTTCGAATTCACCTATACTTTATACTATGAGCGAACCTTATCAACTTACTGCCACTCAGGCTGCCGAAAAACTGCGTTCCAAAGAACTCTCTGCCCGCGAGCTAGTCGATTCATTTCTCCATCGGATCAATGATGTGGATGACAAAGTGAAAGGCTACCAGCGAGTTCTCTATGAACAATCGCAACAGCAAGCAGAAATTATTGACGAGCGCCGCGCAAAAGGAGAAACCCTTCATCCTTGGGCCGGGATTCCCATTGCAATCAAAGACAATATGTGCATGAAAGGTATCCCCTGCACGTGCTCTTCCGCCATTTTGGAAAATTTTATCCCTCCTTACAACGCAACTGTAATCGAAAAACTATATGCCGCTGGACTTATCCCAATCGGCAAAACCAATATGGATGAATTCGCTATGGGGTCATCCACCGAAAATTCCGCCTTTTTCCGCACCAACAATCCCTGGGACCTCGACCGCGTCCCCGGCGGCTCCAGCGGAGGCTCGGCGGCAGTGGTGTCAGCTCTCGAAGCCCCAATTTCAATCGGTTCTGACACCGGCGGTTCGATCCGGCAACCCGCTGCATTCTGTTCGGTCATAGGCATGAAACCCACCTATGGCCGCGTATCACGCTATGGATTGGTAGCATTCGCATCATCACTCGACCAAATCGGTCCTTTTTCTCATGACGCTCAAGACGCTGCCGGCTTGCTTGAAATCATTTCTGGAGTTGATCCCAACGATTCCACTTCCATCCATGAAGAAGTGCCAAAATATCTTCAAAATCTTACTAGCGATGTCAAAGGCCTAAAAATCGGGATTCCGCAAGAATATTTTATAGAAGGTCTCAATCCTGAGATCAAAGAAACCGTTAACCAGGCCGCCAAATATTTCGAATCGCAAGGCGCCTCTCTAGAAGAAATCTCTCTCCCCCATACCGAATACGCCATTGCCACATATTATATGTTATGCACGGCTGAAGCCTCCAGCAACTTGGCTCGTTACGATGGCGTGGTATACGGCAGCCGCGTCAAAGGTGAAGACAACATTGTCGATATGTATATGAAAACCCGCAGTGCTGGATTTGGGGCAGAAGTCAAACGCCGCATAATGCTTGGTACGTATGTTCTCAGCGCAGGTTACTTCGAAGCCTACTATCGCCGCGCTCAAAAAGTGCGCACATTAATCAAACGTGATTTTGATCTGGCATTTGAAAAATTCGATGTGGTGCTTTGTCCTACAACACCTTCACCGCCATTCAAAGCCGGCGAAAAAACCAGCGACCCTTTAGAGATGTATCTTTCCGATGTTTTTACCGCTCCCGCCAATCTAGCGGGGTTACCCGCTATTAGCCTTCAAGGTGGGTTTAGCAAAGAGAATTTACCGATTGCTATCCAACTGATTGGACCGGTTTTAAGTGAAAAAAAATTGTTGAACATTGCGCACTGCTATCAATCAGGAACTAAACACCACTTAAAGAACCCTATTCTATCTTAATATAAATAAGCCTTTTAAGTATTTTGAACTCACAAACATGGAATTTAATCTTATTGTAGATATAATTGGTAGAAATCATTAAAAAAGGGATGGAAATGGTAGAACCTTTTCGCATCGTAAGTATATGTACTGGAAATAGCTGCCGAAGCCCTGCTGCCGAAGCGCTCATCAAACATCAAATCTCTCAAAAGGGGATCAAGGATGAAGTTGAAATCTCTTCCGCTGGCATCTCTGCAAGAGATGGTGCATCCGCTTCTCCTGAAGCGGTCGCTTCCATAGAAAAAAAAGGGGCATCGCTGCAAGGATTTTCTTCACGAACTTTGACTGAAGAAATTAGCCAAAAAGCCCATTTGCTATTGGCCAAAGAGCATTTTCATAAAGAATTCGTCGAAGAATTTTTCCCTAAATACGCCGATAAAGTCCGTATGATGGGCGATTTTTTGTTGCCCAACGGTCCACGCGAAATCCCTGATCCTATCGGGGCAGACCAAAATTATTTTGATCAGGTAATAGATGCTATTGACTTGGCGGCGCAAAATCTGGTCGAGCATTGGGAAGAAATTAAAAACCGTTATTACCCTATCCAAAAGCATGTAATCGCTATCGGTGCCGATCATCGGGGTTTTCAAGGAAAGGAAAAAGTCAAAACACTGCTCGAACAACAAAACTATATCGTGATGGATTGCGGCACCACATCCGAAATACGCTGCGACCATCCAGACTTTGCTTTCATGGTTAGCGAACGTGTCACGTTTGGCATGGCTGACCGCGGGGTGTTAGTATGTTCGTCGGGTCATGGTATGATAATATCATCTAACAAAGTTCCCGGCATCCGGGCGATTATGCCTTTGAATGTAGAACATGCCAAAATAGCCCGCTCCCATAACAATTCCAATGTAATTACGTTCGGTGCGGATTACATGGAGATGGGAGAAATTGAAGAGATTCTCCAAGCCTGGCTTGATACCGCCTACCTCGGTGGCCGTTATCAAAGCCGTATCAACAAAATCTCTCAATACGAACGCATGATTCACGCATAAAGTTAGAATCAACACTACTATTTTGAATATATTGCAATCTCGGTTGGAATAGAATCATTCCACGCTCCTAACCGAAAACCAAACCCAAATAAGGAGAGGTGCAGTGTTAGAACACATTCAAAAACAAGACCCAGAAAT
>CAZEZQ010000358.1:0-6103 GCA_964516245.1 uncultured bacterium
ATCCCAATGCAAACATTGCTTTGATCAAATACTCCAAAGGCGGTACATCGATTTCTTGCCAAGCCAGTGCGGCAAAACAATTTGGGTGTTGGGACCCGGATTTTGAAGGCGGAAGCGGCGATGGAAAAGGGATCAATCAATACGATCATTTTTTGGCCACCGTTCGCCATGCCTATTCTGTAGATGATATTGACGGCGATGGCGAAGAAGACCGGCTGATTCCCAAAGGCATTTTGTGGATGCAGGGCGAGAGCGACGCCAATGAAGAAGCCGTAGCCCAAGCCTATGAAGACAATCTAAAACGATTGATGGATTTGATTCGCGCCGCTTTTCTGCAAGATGATTTGCCGGTGGTGATTGGCCGTATTTCCGATTCAGGCCAGGATGAAGAAGATGGCAAAGTGTGGGATTATGGCAGCATCGTGCGCAAGGCCCAGGCCAATTTTGTTGAAAAAGACGGCCATGCGGCTCTAGTGACCAGCACCGATAATTACGGCTATTCAGACAAGTGGCATTACGATACCAAGGGATACATTGACTTGGGACGCCGGTTTGCTGAAAAGATGGTGGAACTGCTTAATGAATGAACGAAACTGGGAACTGATTCAATCAATTTTCTTCGCAATTTTTATAAGGGCTCTAAGAGCATCATTCACTTCTTTGTCATCTTTAAATACAGACGCAACATCCGGACTCAACAAAACCACATTTGTTCCGGATTTATAGTTTTCATAATATTTCCCGCGAACACCTTCACCTAAATCTTCGCGGGAATATTCGTTTCTTAATTCGTCTGATTGATTATTATCCTTGTTCATAAATCTTCTTTTCTTGATACGACATCAGTCTAGCACTAATTATCCTATTTCTTTCATTACATTCAGTATGAGATACTATCAATAAGCGATTATAGCACGATAAACCAAATGTTATAAATCGTATTTCATCAAATGAGTGATCGGGATCTAAGAATGTAATCGCTAGAGGGTCCCCAAACACAGTTGATGCCTCATAAAATGATACACCATGTTTTCTTTCATTTGATTCCGCTTTTTCAATATCCCATTCAAATTCCATGAACAATTACCAGTTGTATTAGAAGACGATCCGGCAAAAAGTAAAATCCAGCATTTTGTTGTACCACATCTTGGAGCGCAGGTCATAGACCTGCGCTCCAAAAAAGACTTTTTGCCGAAGTGTCATAGTATAAATCAAAATGAAAGATTTTTCATTTATTTAAACTACTCTTTAAAATCTTTAAAAGATTGCAGGCCTAAAGTCTTCGAGGCAACCTTCAAGATGTCTTCCAACCGTTTGTTCATTTCTTTGGCGTCGTTTTCGTAACTGATGGCGTAGCCGTAGATTTCACTCATGGCCTCGTAGAGGCTGTTGAGCTCTTCCATCAGCAAATCCTGCATTTCAATCAGTTCTGGAAGTGTTTTGGTAAATTTCTCCGACTCGGCTCGAATTTCAGATAGCCGTTGCCGGATTTCTGCGAGATCGTCTTCTGTAAGCGCCATAGCAGCAATTCTCTCCCCTATTCGTTTCCTGCGCCCTGCATGTGTTTCAACAGGCTGATTTGCCCACGATGGGTTCCGAAATGAATCAATGCTTGTAGAAAAACCTTGCGTTTGTTAAAGTTTCTCGATCCCCATTTCACTTCGTCATTCAAAACCGAATCAGAAAGATTCGATAATACATGAATGCAATAATTTCGGTTTTCATCGATTGTTTTGAGTAAGCTTTTTACTTTAGCCTCTTTCACTTCAAAGGCGTCGCCGTGATTCACATCCACCTCTTTTCCACCGATTATGTTACCGATCAGCCGTTTGTTGGTATCGGCAATGTGATGAACCAGCATGGCGATTGAATTGGTTTGTCCCCCACCTTTTTCTTGCGCCCGCCAATTTACGTGTTCGTCTGTGAGCCCATCAATATCCGCTTTCAATCCATTGTATAAACCTTCCAACATTTGCTGCATGGATTGCAACTCCGGATTCTTGGTATCTTTTTCATCCGCCGCATGGGATGCCAATCCTATGGAAAATAAGCCGATGAACATGGCAATGAGAAATACAGCATATAACTTCGTCCAATTTACTCGCATCGTCTGCCTCCAAAATAATATTCATGAGAAGGATAGAGTATATCGTAGCCTTTTTTCTATCAATAGAGTGTTGAACGATTGACTTGACTGCCTGACGATTGGAGAATTTTGGTTTACAATACATCCAAATAACCTCAAGGAGGAAAACCTAATGAAACATTGGAAGATTCTGTCGATTTGCGCCGCATTGCTGCTTGGAGCCGGCATTGTGGCCGGCCCCTACGTGACTGGAGACGCCACCAGCCAGGAAACGGAAATGAAAGACGCCGGTTTTATTCATGTGGTGTATTTTTGGATGAAAGAAGGCGCCCCCGAAACCGCTGTCGATCAACTGGCTGCCGATTGCAAAGAGTATCTTGGCGCAGTGAAAACGGTGGAGAAATTGTATGTCGGCAGGCCCGCGGGGACAGAGCGTGATGTGGTCGACAATTCGTATGCCGTGAATCTCATCATTCACTTCAAAAACAAAGTGGCGCAGGATTTTTATCAGCAAGCAGAACTGCACAAGCAATTTATCGAACGAAACAAAGAACATTGGGAACGCGTGCAGGTGTATGATATGATCCCTGAGTAATCTAGATTAAGAAAAGTGTGTAATAGGGTGGCTAAACCTTTTTTCGAAACGAAAGGGGTTTAGCCCATTCCGTTGTGTACCAAGCCATCCGTTAGAAAATACAAAATGATGTGAAGATAATCAAATTCAATATGTTGTTACGTTTTCTTAAATCGTTCAATGACCCTATCTATCTACAAAAAAAACCATACCGCATTAGAGCAATACCACCCTGAATTGCTCGCTCTTACTGATAATAATACGAATGCTCAAAATATGTTCGATACAAAAAGTGAAGGGAAACGGCTCGGCGGGAGCCTCGCCCTCCTCAATGACGAAGACAACACCAAAAGCAATGTATCAAACGATATTTCTGATACCTACCAACAAATACATTTGGTTCCTCCTCCCAAATATTTGGAATTTATTCCCTCTAAATACCAGATCCTATACGGGATGGGTTTAGGAAAATGGATTCTCCAACACTATCAGAATCAAAACCCGCCACCTTACCGATTGATTATTGTTGAGCCGAACAAGGCGGTGTTTCACAATGCAATGCACACGGTTGATTTCTCTGATCTGATCACTCATCCCCGTGTTACCTGGTGTATCGGAGATGAGTTAAAATCATTAGAAAAACAACTGCGGGATGACATCGCCGCCATCGGCAGCTGGGGTATCCAGGTATACGTCAACTGCGATGCCACAGAGCAATATAAGGAGCATTACGACTCGCGCAAAAACCTAATTCAAAACATCACTTCATTAGCTTATGAAAATGCGCAGATCCAAATTCAAAACGGAGCTGCTATGCAGCTCAATATTATATGCAATCTACCAGCCATGTTTCGGTCACACTCGCTGGATGCGCTGCAAAACACAATGAAAAATATTCCAGCGATTGTGATTGGAGCGGGGCCGTCGCTGGATAAGAATATTCATCACTTGAAAAACGTTGCACCGGGAACTTTGCTAATCGCTGTCGATACCGTTCTAGCGACTCTTCGAAACAATGAAATTGAACCACACATCGTGGTGTCTTGTGACCCAACAGATTTGAATTACAAGCATTTTGAAACCATCGACTCACTCGGTGAGATTCTCTTCGCTTTCTTGCCAGAAACCTGCCATAATGTTATATCCAAATATTCCAAGCATCCCCATTTGGTCTGCCTGCACGATTGGCAGTCGAAAACACTGCAGTCTCTTTCTTCATATCTGCCGAAGAGCCAACCCTTTCAACGCGGGATGAATGTTGGGTTTTGCGCTTTTTCGTTGGCCACTCATTTAGGGTGTTCACCGATTGTACTGGCGGGGATGGACTTGGCATTGCCAAAACGCGGCCAATCTCACGCCAAGGGCAGCGCCAACGCGGTTCAGATCGATATGAGTAAAGAAAAAGAAAGAAGCAAAGAAAAATCGGAATCTTATATTCAAGTAGAAGGCTATTATGGGGAACCTGTATACACTTATGCATATTTCAAACATGTATTACAGCGGTTCAATTCTATGATTCCTGAAACCAATGCCACCGTTATTGATGCCACCGAAGGCGGGGCGAAAAAGGCCGGATGTATTCAGCAATCACTAGAATACACCTTGCGTGACCTGCCTGCAGGTCAAGAGTTCCGTATTTCTGAACGTCTGCCCCAAAAAGAAAAACACCTAAGCAAAGAGGCAATCCAATCGGTTATAAACCTGGCGCAAGGGATGGCAGAAGTTTATCAACAATTGAAAAACGGAAAGCAGAAATTGAATGAGTTGAGGAGGAAACAAAAAGCCCCCAAAAACGATCCCTCAGAATTGCTGCAACAAACACAATCGTTTCTAGAACGCTGGGATGCATTGCTCGAATCGCCTGAATTGGATTTGGCCCTGGATATTGCCCTGGCTCAATGGCGATTTGCCTACCGCCAGACCTTCCCCCTATCAGCCGGTGAACGAGAGCAGGCACGCCAATGGCAGATGTTCTTGAAACTTTGGTTTGAAAGTTTGATTCATACAATCGAAAGAATCATGATAAGTTATCAGCAGACGATACAAGAACTGGAAAACGACTTGACATCCAACCACACCAGGCAATAATAACGTAATTCGAAAGGGCGATTAGCTCAGTTGGTTAGAGCGCCAGTATCACAAACTGGAGGCCACTGGTTCGAATCCAGTATCGCCCATATTCGCTTTGCATGTTTTTTTTCGATATACATGGTTTTTTTGTTATCGGTTGGGGTTGAAACGCCCAATGAACCAATCTACAGAGTATATCCAGCATTACCGCCGGGGGATGGAACTCTACTCGGCAGGCCACTACGATCAGGCCCTCCTTTCTCTTAAGAAATCTCTGGTTTACCAGCCCGATTTTCCTGATATCTATTACCTCATCGCCCGAATTTATACAGAACTCAATGAATATACAGCATCCATTTCGATGTATGAAAAGGTGATCCAATATCTGCCAAACGATTTGGAAGTGCTTTGTGAATTCGGCAAAACCCAATTGCTCGCCGGTGATGAAAAGAAAGGCTTAAAAACTCTAAAAAAAGCGCTGAGACAAAATTATACGGATATTCGCGCGCGAACCGAATTGATTCGCCATTTCCTGCGAAAAAACCAACCCAAAAAAGCCCTTTCAACAGCCCAAGCCAGCATCAAAGCAAACCCGGATTATGCCCCATTTTACGCCTATGCGGGCGATGCGCTGAGAAAACTCAACAAACTCGAAAAAGCCCAGGATTATTACGGCCAATGTTTGGAAATTGATCCCGATCACGAACCGGCCAAACGTGGAATTAACGCGTTGATTCGCTCTATGGAAGAGGCTTCCACATCCAGCGGCGTATCGCGCCAGCCCAAAGACCACTCGAAAGATGAAATGGTGATTGCCGCCGGGTTGTACAACAATCAACAATACGACGAGGCCATCATTCGCTTGTTGGATCTCAAAGACCGCTCCAGCGTCCAACGCGAAGCCTCTCACCTGTTGGGGCTTTCGTTCGCGAAAAAAGGCTTGTACAAACGGGCGCATGATGTATTTCTCAGTTTCATCCAAGAGCACGAGCCCGGTATTTTGGTGCTGTATAACATTGGCATGGCTCTCAACCGCATGGGCCGCTATGAAGAAGCTATCCCCTATTTGGACGACGCTTTGAGGCATGATGACGAGTATCAAGAAGCCTTGCTTGAAATGGGTTTTGCCCACATGCTTTGTGGGCAGCTAGTGAAAGCCCGTGATTATTTTGTGTACACTCTCAAAGTAGACCGCGAAGACCCCCGGCCCTACCTGTTTCTAGCCCGGATGGCCTATGACCGCAATGAACGCAAAAAAGTGGCTGAATTTTTCAAAAAAGCGCAGGAACTCGACAAATCCTGCCCCGAGATCGAATACATTCGCGGGTATATCGCGATTCACGAAGAAAAATACGATGAAGCACTGAAATCAC
>CAZEZQ010000359.1:0-6103 GCA_964516245.1 uncultured bacterium
TCGTTCAATCAGCCCGGCTCGGCGGGAGCCTCGCCCTCCTTACAACAACCAGCTCGGCGGGAGCCTCGCCCTCCCATTCACCTTAGTGAAAGTTATTAGGCGGCCACTGGTTCTTCGATGAAGTGATGATGCAGGATGTGCAAACCGAGCAAATGGTTCAACAAAGCGTCTTTTCGTGTTTTCGAGGTTTGATCAGGATCTTCGCGATATTCTTGCAAAAAAGTTTGCAGGCGTCCGGCGTCAAACAAACCAACCTCATTGATCCGGCTTTCGCTCATGTATTCATCCACCAATTGCTGAACCGCCTTGCGTTTGGTTTCTTCGGTATGGCTAGGCGGCGCCATGAATGCAAATTTTTCGCGTTCGTAGAGCACTTTGGGAAGCACATGTTTCATGGCTTCGCGCAAAACCCATTTTTCCACCTCGCCGTTGATGCGGTAGTGGGGTGGAATTTGCCGGGCCGCCTCGGCGACATGATGATCGAGAAAGGCAGGGCGCGATTCCATCGAATTGGCCATATCCACCCGGTCGCCTCCCCAGTTCAGAATCTGGCATTCCAACATGGTCTTGATCCATGAATATTGGGTCACATCCAATGGATGGCGCCCTTCGATTTGATTGAGATCGAACGATTCGGCAATCGCTTCGATAGGATCGTAGTCTTGTAATTCCTGAAGAACATCATCATTCAACAGTGGCCGCGCCAGCTCGAGAGTGTGCATCCATGGTTGAATCCACGAAGGGGTAAATCCACATATACGATCCATCACCGGATGAGAAACGATCTCTTCGGCCAAAATCGCGCCGGTGAAGAGTTTGTTGCTTTCGTTCATGCGTTTTTGAAATTGTTCGCGTTCTTCGCCGCTTAGGCCGTGCAAAAAATAATCACGCTTAAAGAAGGGATAACCGCCAAAAAGTTCATCCGAACCTTCGCCAGTCACCACCACTTTGTAACCGCTTTCACGCACACGGCGGCTCATGCACCATTTGGCCACGCCGAGGGTGTTGTAAAATGTTCGTTCGGCATGCCAGAGGGTTTTGACATAATTTTCACCATACAGGTCTGCCGATTTTAGATTGAGCATTTCTTGATCGGCTTTCACCCGTTCCGCCATTTCACGCGCGATGGATGCCTCGTCGTAGGCGTCGTGATCGAAGCTGATGGTGTAGGCTTTCACCGGCGATTGCTGCACAGAGGAAGCCAATCCCAGCATGGAGCAGCTATCGATGCCGCCGGAGAGATAACACCCCACTGGAACATCCGCTTCCAACCGCAGTTGCACCGCTTCGAGCAGCTTTTCACGGACCAGTTCAATGCTTTCGGTTGCGGTTAGTTCAGGTTGGCGTTCGGTGGGGAAGTCGATATCCCAATAGCAGTGATCTTTAATATCCAAGGTGCCGTTTTTGTTGGTGATGATGATCATGTGGCCGGGTTTGACGGCATAAATGTCTTGAAAGGCGCTTGTGCCCAGCACCATGGTATGCATGAGTTGATGCAAAACCGCTTTGGAATCAAATTTTTTCGGCACATCCGGATTAGCGAGCAGTGATTTCACTTCAGAGCCCCAATACACAGATCCATTTCGAATGTGATAAAAAAGCGGCTTAATGCCGAAGCGGTCACGGGCCAATATCAAGCGTTGTTTCTCTTGATCGTAGAGAGTGAATGCAAACTCACCCCGCAAATCCTGCATGAAATCAAGGCCTTTGCGTTCATAAAGGTGCAATGCGATTTCACTATCGGATTTGCATTGAAACCAAGCTCCCTCCAAAACCAGATTGGAGCGGATGCGCTTGTAATCGTAAAACTCACCGTTGACTGTCAAAGCCAAGGTTCGGTCCCCGTTAAACAAGGGCTGCGCCCCAGTCTCGAGGTCAATAATCGAAAGCCGGGTATGGCCCATGGCCAAACCTTGCTTTTGATCGATATGCTGGCCGCGTCCATCCGGACCGCGATGATGCAGCGTATCCATCATTTTTTCCAATATCGGTCCGGGATTGTCTCTCAGGCCCTCAGGCCGCCAATATCCAGTAATACCACACATGGGTTTGTTCTCCTGTTTTGTTTTTAATGGGACAGATAAAGCGATCCATCTACGCGCTGCGGTTAGGATCTTTTCATAGGAATGTTATCCGGCAATCTGCCGAAGCGATTGAGAATGGAGATTAACAACGCTTGCCGGATAAACACTGCCCCGTGCGCCTGGGTGAAATACAAATTGTGATCGGTATCATCCAAGGTGATATCCAGTTCATCCAGACGTGCCAATGGATGCAGCACCACGGCGTTATTTTTCAATTGGCTGTCTTTATCGAGTTTGTAACGTGAATCCAATGACTTGTAGCTATCGCCCAAAAAAGTAATGGAATTCATGTAAATCACATCCAAATCGCTAACCACTTCGTTGATATTGTTGGTGAGATAGTAATCAACCTTCGCGTTATCTAAATCATTAGGGAGTTCATCACCAAGCGGATCCACCATCTCAGAAACAATAGAAATTTTACGAATACTGTCTTTGAATAACAACGACATCAGCAAAAAACTTTTGACGGCGCGCATGCTGCCTGGGGTGCCCAGTATTCCAAGGTGAATTTTTTCCTCTTCTTTCACTTTGTTTCTAAGTTTCGGGTTCCATTTCAAAATCGCATACCAGTCAGCCAAAGCCTGCGTGGGGTGTTCACCGGTGCCGTTGCCGGCATTAATGAGAGGAAGCCGAAGTTTTTCTAAAATTTCATGAATGGCATCCGTCTCGGTATGGCGCATGATAACCAAATCACCATAAGCATTAAACATTTCGCCGATATCGGCTAATGATTCTCCTTTGGCGACTCCAGTTTTTTTCCCATCCGCAATGCTCAAAACTTTTCCATCCAAACGCAGCACAGAACTTTCAAATGAAAGCCGAGTGCGCGTGCTGGCTTCAAAAAATGCCGTGATGGCGATTTTCCCATCCAAGGGATGGCTGGATGCAATTTCGGTTGCTTCCAGCAAAGCGGCGAATTTGCACAATTCGGCCACCATTTCTTTATCGAATTGCTTGGAAGAAAGAATTGAATTGCCGGTTATTTTTTTTAAGATATTCAAATCAATTTTGTCTTTTTCAATTAATTGTTCCGGATCCGGATACAGGCCATCCGATTCGTATGGATTGGCGAGTTCTACCGGTCCTGTCTTGGTGATCTTTTTCATTGTTTTACCATACCTTTCCTTTTCGCCAGTCGCGTACCAACAAAATAATCAATGTAACCGCGCTCACTGCTGTAATCAGCAATGCGAGTTCGACAAGGAGAGATAAAAATGCCTGTGGAAAGTTCATGTATTTGCTCCTACAGATTCTGGATGTTCTTCATTCAGAGAATTCCAATCAAAATCTCTCGGCACCAACATAGTAGCCAGAATAACGCAAACCATAGAGACCGAAGCGCCGATGAGCGATGCCGCGTACCAACCGATTTGAAAGTATGCAATCAATCCTAAAATGGAGCCTAAAAGCATACCCGATATCGCGCCAATGGGATTGGCTTTTTTCCAGAACAAACCGGTGGCAATGGGCCAAATGGTGCTGCCCACCATCGGTCCGGCAAAGAAAAGCACATCCGCAAGAGTTCCAATGCGGGGCATGCATACCGCCCAAGTCAATACGCCCAAACCAATGATGATTCCGGCGGATATTTTTCGTAGTTTCACATCATCCGCACTGGGATTAATTAATTTGCGATACACATCTTCGGTAATGAGGTCTGAAGTCGCCGCCAACAAACTGTCGATGCTGGAAGCCAGCGAACAGAAAAACACCATAAACACCAATATGGCTCCCCCTTTGCCCAGCACTTCAGCCGCAACCAATGGCCCCACCATATCGGGGCTGGTGGCGTTGATCCCCAAGGTGCCGCTGGCCAAGGCAATAAAGCCGGCCGCGATCGGAACCGGAAGCCAGAAAAAACCGGCAAGCGCATAGGCCTTGCCGCCCACGCCATCACGCATGGCGAAGGCACGGCTCCACCAGACATTGCTATGGAAAATTTCTCCGATGCCGAAAAGAAGGTTGTTAAAAATGGCCATAATAGCGGCGGGGAAAAGCACTTGCAACAGCATCGGGCGTTCGCTTTCGAGATTGGAATAGATATTGGAAAAATCGGCTTGGGTTAGCACTCCAATCCCGACGACTACAATACCAAATAAAATTATCAAACTTTGAATGAAGTCCGTACCAATAACGGCAAACAACCCCCCGTACAGCGTATAAACCACACAAACAAAAAGAATTACTGTCATTCCAAGTTCATAACGAATCCCCGCCAATGCGTTCATCAAAATTCCCCCGGCCATGCCCATGCTGATCAGCCAGGTGAAGCCGTAAAAAATGGATATCATAAGAAAAATGATCCATGCAAAAAAGCCATAACGCAAGCGGATGAAATCACCGCTGGTGTAGCCATAAGGCATCAAGTTTCGTATGCGTTTGGCCAGAGGGGCAAAAAGAAAAAGCCCAAATGAAGCGGTTGAATAGGCCATCATGCCCCATACACCTAACTCGTAAGCGAATTGCGGGGCGAGCATGGTGGTGTTGGATGTAATCCATGTCGCCATAGCCGTGGCCGCACCCAGTGCCAGGCCTACATTCCGCCCGGCCAACATGTAACCTTCCATGCCTTTCGCTTTGCGGCCCCAGAATATCCCTAAATAAATCCACATCACGCCAAGAACTGCTATCAACATCCAACCAAGAGTTGGAGTAAGTACTGCCGCTTGATAATTCAAAAAAAGCCTCCTTTCAAACAATCAACGCAATTTTGACAATCGAAGATCAGGATTGGATTAAGATGTTTTAATAGTCCCGTGAACCACTACGCCTATTGTTAAAAGAAAGACAACTCCACCGACACTGAGCAAAGAATAGGTAAGCCCTTTTGAGTAGTGCTCGACAGTGGCCGAAACCACTTCAGACCATGGGCTAGCGGCATTTCCGGCATCGTTTACTATGCGCACACGGTAGTAATATATCCCATTGGGCAAGCCGGAGAGATACGAGGCATAGTTGGGACCGGTATACAAAGTTTTCGGATTGGCAAATTCTTTGGATTGAGCTTCTTGCAACTCAAATTGAAGAGAGTCTTCGTTTTGAATCTCGCCGCTCAAATTCCATTCAAGTTTGATTTGTCCGGATTGGGTTTGGTTGGATGTGGGATTATCGAATTGGGGTGGGGGAAATTGAGTATCATCTTGCGCCAAAGCCTTCACCCCTACCCAGTCCAAGAAAAAGAGAACGAAAAACAACAAAAGAAATTTTTTATAGCAAAAATTCATCTCTATTTGTCCTTATAAGGCAATTTTTTAGAATATTATAATACATAATCATATTTATACAACTCATTCTCTTCATCAAAACATGCGGATATAGTGATATATCATTTACGTTAAGCCTAACCAAATATATTTGAAATTTTTTTCGCACTACTCATTGTAGGGGCACATTGTTCGCCGCGGCGGATGCCCCTACTCTGCGAGACAATCTCTCACAATTTTTGTGTTAGAATCAATTACAATTCACTCTAATCTACATTCCATAGTGAAATTATTATTCTGAAATTAGAACTGCCCCCGTTTGTGGGGGCAGTTCTGTGTACTACATAAACTTAAGCATACATGTAATGTTCTACATGATGAATCTCTTTAATGAATCATCCAATTCTTTACTTCGGTTTCCCCAGCGAGCAGATATTCAACTGCTGCATCAAATGCGGCTACCGTATTATCGGTTCGTACATCGGTGCCGAAACTCCAGTTGGAAAGACCTGCATATACACGACGATTGGCGGCTGTGCTGCCATCCGCCAACGTGGCGCCTTCCGGAATGGCCGCCAACGTAACCATAGAAGAGTCATCCGGTGCAGCCGCAAGCACGTTCAAACTATCAACAGGGCCTGTAATAAAGGAAAGCGGGAAAGGAAGTTCAGGATAAGGTGGTTCTTGGACCGCCAATTGGCCTGTGGAGAAACCTGATGTAATGGGATGGCTGTTGTCGACAACATCCCAATCAAATTGAGTGAGTTCAAATTCTCCACCGCCCGTGGCCATCTGCATATCATCCGTAAGCGC
>CAZEZQ010000360.1:0-6100 GCA_964516245.1 uncultured bacterium
TTGACATAGTTCTCCTCCAAAAATCATTTGCCTGAGGATAGCAAAAGATTGGAGGTTTTTCTATTGAGGGTTGTAGGTTTGATCGTGTTACTCCTCCCCCAAGTTGGGGCCTGCGCGCCTTGGCGGGGAGGCTGGGAAGGGGTTGTGAGCAATGATCTTATTTATTTCAAGCATTCTCAACCCTCTAGCACCTCCCAAGATTGGGCTGATTTTTACTTTACCCAAAAGTTTGGAGAACGTTTTTTGCCCCCCTTACGTAAGGGGGGTAAGCACCGCAGGGGCTGGGGGGATTCGGCGAAACAAGAAAAGTCAGATCCCCCCTCCCCCCCTTAATAAGGGGGGAATACCAAGTGCACAATTTGTGGGTAAAGATCAGCAAGATTGGGAGGGCAAAATTTCAACCTCTCAAAACCACTCCTTCAACACCTGAATAATTTGCACAAGTTGTTCATCAGTAATGATATACGGGGGCATGGTGTAGGCGTAGCGCTCGAAGGGGCGAATCCACACGCCGCGTTCAGCGGCGAATTCGCGCAGGCCGGAGAGATCATTGGCATCATGCGCCTCAATCACTCCAATTGCACCGAGTACACGGGTTTCTTTGATTTTCGAAGAGCGCATTGGCAGCAAATGTTCTCTGAGTAGAGCCTCTATACCAGTGATTTTCTGCAAATAATTATCCCGTTGAAAAATTTCGATGCTTTTGTTGGCGGCGGCGCATACAATGGGATTGCCCATAAAGGTGGGGCCGTGCATAAAGCATTTGCCGGATTCATCAGACAAAAAGGCATCATAAACACAGTCGTTCGCCAAGGTAGCCGAGTGGCTGGTGTAGCCTGCAGTCAGCCCTTTGCCTAACACCATGATATCCGGCGCAATGCCAGAATGTTCGGATGCGAACAATCTCCCCGTGCGGCCAAAGCCGGTGGCGACTTCATCAAACAACATCAGCACATTGTAACGATCACACAACACACGGGCTTGTTTGAGATATTGGGGCGAATAAAACCACATGCCGCCCGCTCCCTGAAAAATGGGCTCCAGCATAAAGCCCGCGAGTTCATGTTGATGTTTGGCGAGCATGGCTTCGAGCGCATCCACATCCCGTTGAACCGTTTCGGCATCGGCATCGAAACGGCAGGGCGACTCGATGAACAGCTGCTTGGGCAGCAATCCTGAGAACAGCGCGTGCATGCCGTCATCCGGGTCGCAAACCGACATGGCTCCACAGGTATCGCCATGATAGGCTTTCTTCAACGCCAGAAAACGCGTTTTCGATGTCTGCCCCAAATTCTGCCAATACTGCAACGCCATCTTCAGGGCAATTTCTACACCCACCGAACCGCTGTCGCCAAAGAAGACGTGATTCAATCCTTCAGGAGTAATCTTCACTAACGTATCGGCCAGCTGTTTGGTTTGTTCGTGAATCAATCCTCCCAGCATGACATGCGGCAGACGGTCTACCTGTTCTTTGACCGCTTGATTGATTTCGGGGTGGTTGTACCCATGAACCATGCACCACCAGGATGAAATGGCATCGATCAAGCGCCGGCCATCCTTGAGATACAAAACCGCCCCCTCGGCGGTTTCCACTTCAATGGGGGCAGGCATAGTTTTCAATTGCGCATAGGGGAACCAAACGGTGTTTGTCATAGAAGATAAAACATTAAATTTGAATAATAATTCATATTCATTATTCCAGATTCTCTAATATGATCATTACACATAACTACTCCTCACCCAAGTTTGGAAGAGGTTGGGAGGGGGTTGTGGGATATATTCCAACCTAAATTGAGCATTCACAACCCCACCCTAACCCTCCCCAGACTTGGGGAGGGAATTATCGAACAGTCCGGTTACGGCTTTTTGAAATGCAGGATGCCCCAGGCCAGGTAGCCGTTGTTGCCGCCTTCGATCCAATGATTGAGGCCTTTTTTCATGCGGTCAATATACTCTTGCGAAACCACCTTGCCGATCTCTTCTTCGCGGGATTCCAGTTCTTTGAGAACCCGACCGTAATGGGTGGGCAATTGTTTTTCATGGTCTTCGAATTCAACGAATTTTAATCCTGCTTTTTCACAGGCTTGTTTGTAAAAACCGGGTGAACCAAGCGATTCAAGATGAATGCGGTCCAAAATGGGCTGCAACACCCCTTTGGGACAGTCATCGGCTTGCATGGGATCGGTGAAGACGAAGTCACCGCCCGGTTTCAAGACACGGGCCACTTCTTGAATCACTTTTTCACGTTCCCCGCTATGAAGAATGGCGTCTTGCGACCACACCACCTCAAAAGATTCATCAGGATAGGGCAGCGATTCAAAACTGTCATCCACCACTTCGATGAGATGGGCCAAGCCTTGTTCCTGGTTCATCTTGCGGTCGCGTTCGTTTTCGACCTCACTCAGGTTCAGCGCCACCACCGGGCAGCCGTAGGTTTTGGCCAAAAAGCGGGCAGCGCCTCCATAGCCGGCGCCGACATCAAGCACTTTCTTGTCTTTGCTCAAATCGACTTTGGACGCCATCCGTTCCACCGTACGGCGGCTGGCGTCGAAAATAGATTCATCCGGCGTTTGATACAAACCGACATGAATATCTTCCCCGCCCCAAATGGTAAAATAAAAGTTATCCGCATCTTCGCTGTTGTAATAGTCGCGCGCGGTGTTTACGACTTGGGAATATTCGGTAGTCATTTGTCTATACCTCGTCTTGGTCTCGAATGTAGTGTTTTTTGGCCACATGAATCAAAAAGTCGGGTTCGGCTTCTTGATAGGTTTCTTTGAAGTCGCCAAATGTTTCCACTTCTTGAAACCCAACTTCGCATAGCAGCCGACGTGTATATTCTTTGCGCAACGGATACATATTCAGATGATATTGCGACTTGTCAGAAAAAGTGTATTGGAAACGCGTCAAACCATCGTCGACGTATTCTGGATATACTTGCACATCTTCACCGCAATAGTAATAGGTATGCTTGCTTGAATACCCGTGATCCAAAATGGCATCATAATTCCGCTGATCGAGAATCAACACCCCGTCATGTTTCAATGTAGCATAAAATTCGGCCAGGGCCTTGCGCCGCGCCCGTTCAGAAAACAGGTGGGTAAATGAATTGCCCAGGCAAATCACCGCATCGTATACCCCGTATACATCCCGGTTCAGCCAGCGCCAATCGGCATTGATGATACGTAAAATATGGCCGTAATTGCGGGCATTGTGAAAGGCTTTCACCAGCATTTCGGGGCTGCCGTCTACGCTGACTACATCAAAGCCAGCTTCCAACATGCGTACGGAGTGAAACCCTGTGCCTGTCGCCACATCCAAGATGCTTTTCGCCCCTCGCTCTTTCAGCAAGTTCACGAAAAAATTGCCTTCGCTCTCCCAACGTTTTTCCCAGTTGATCAACTCGTCCCATTTGTCAACAAAATCATTGACATACTCCATGGTATAGTTGTCTGTATCTCGACGTTCGATTGGGTTTTCACCAAAATTTTGTTGTTCAGGATTCTGTACGTTTGTAATGATCCTGTACCCCCTTTCGTAGATTAGTCGTTTCTATCCAAATGAGAAATCTTTCTTTCTCTTACGATGAAGCAAGCGAACTAGGCGCTTGCGCCTTAGTCTCTTCATTCGCAGGCGTAGTTCCGCCTCGAGTTTCTTCGAGCAACTCTTGCACACGGCCTTCTTCTTCATACCGTATTTCCCGGTTCAATCCCACGATCAAACTGTAGCACATCACGATCAAAACAAGGCTGAACGGCAAAGCGGTTGTAATCACCGCCGTTTGCAAAGCGTTCAAACTTTCTTTCCCTCCCGCATACAATAGCGCGATTGCCACCAATCCTTCAGTAACCGCCCAAAAGAACCGCTGCAGTCTAGGAGGATCGGGATTGCCGCCGGAGGCAATGATATCAATCACCATCGAGGCGGAATCGGACGAGGTGACGAAAAACAAGATCACACAGCATGTAGCCAGAAAACTGGTGATTGTTGCCATGGGATATTGATCCAACAGCATAAACAAAGCTTTGGGGATATCCGCCGGATTTTGTGAAACCATTTCAGCCAGACCTGTATTGAAAGTCAGATCTTGATAAATTGCGGTGGTACCAAAAATGGTTAACCATGCCCCACCCATGACAGTGGGTACAATCAAAGTGGCGAGCATAAATTCACGAATGGTTCGCCCACGGGAGATGCGGGCAATAAACATCCCCACAAAGGGAGACCAGGCGATCCACCAGGCCCAGTAAAAGATCGTCCATCCGCCCAGCCACTCTTGAGAATCTTGTTGCGAGAATGTTCCAGTCCAAAATGAATGTTCCGGCAAATGCTGCAAATAGGCGCCGAAATTCTCTACAAACGCATGCAGCAAATAGAAGGTTGGACCGATCAGAAAAACAAACAACAACAGAAATGCGGCAATGCCCATATTCAATTCACTTAAACGGCGTATGCCGACTTCCAACCCAGAGAGCACCGAAATGGTTGCGACTGCGGTAATGCAGGCGATTATGATAATCTGATTGGTGACTGACATGTCAAGCCCGAAGACATAGTTCATGCCTCCATTCACCTGCATCGCGCCCAGCCCGAGCGAAGTGGCCAAACCAAAGAGCGTGCTGCAAATAGCAAGAATATCGATTACATTGCCGGGCCAGCCGTGTATCCGGTTGCCGATTAGAGGATAAAAAGCGGAACGAAGACTTAGCGGCAGCCCACGGCGAAAACCGAAATACGAGATCACCAATGCGATGACTGCGTAACAGGCCCATGGGTGAAATCCCCAATGAAAGAAAGTAAGCGCCATAGACTTGCGGGCGGCCGCCAGTGTATGCCCTTCACCGGTGGGTGGTGATTCAAAGTGCATCAGGGGTTCGGCAACACTATAAAACAACAACCCGATTCCCATGCCAGCGCTGAACAACATCGCAAACCAGGTAATACGGTTAAAATCAGGCGTCTCGTCATCATGCCCCAATTTAATGTGCCCGAATTTGCTAAAGATCAAGTACACAGAAAAAAAGACAAAGCCGGTCATTGTCAGTATGTACAACCAACTAAATTTTTCCGTAATCCAATTTTGGATTACATTGAATGACTTACCCACCTGTTCGGGAATCGCAATCCCCAAAATAACAAAAATCAATATGATGGCCGCGCCAACTGGAAACACGACTGGATGGATGTGTCTTTCTGAATGAGGATGATCTTCAAATTTGCCCATAAAATCAAATTTCCTTCAAATGTGCAATGTCATCGTCTATACAAATTATCAGAAACCAAAAGAATGCTTAAAAATCGCGCCTGTTGCCATATTGTTCTAACGTTTCCAATACAATAAACTCATTTGTGTTTATCGTCTACAATAAGAACAATTTCTAAAAATGATTCACTTTGCAATTTCAATAATGTACACACCTTGGCTGTCGAGTGAGACATCAATTCAAATTTTTCATCTTTACTCTAAAGGTATGTTGTAACAATCATATTTCGGCAACCAATCTTTTTTTGTTACCGGTATAACATAGAACCGAGCTGAAACTGATTCTTCCTTCAATTCATCAGCTGGCAAATTGATAGTTTCTGCAATCAGTTGCAGAAAACTAATTCGTAGAGTCTCATACAATAAATTACAAAATAACACATCACTTCGGATTCACTTAAATACATTGACAAGAGAATTTGAATTAATAATTTCTACAAATGTATTTATCATATTATTACCATACATGATTTATTCTCGAATTCAAGTGAGAACTGGATTTCGTGGGACTTTGATTAGAACGTTGCTTCGTGATTTGTAAAGGGTTGTGGCCACAATTACATTTTCTTTATTATTATATTAAACTCGAAAACGTAAAGGAATCTGATAGTTAAGCGACAATAGGGATGGCTACTTTTTGCTTTGCGGCAGTTTCGATTTTTCTTATTGCAACAAATATTGTTATAACAAATACAATGACAACAAACAATTTATGGATGCGCGCTTCTCAAAAAAACTTCATGATCAAATAATGTGGAATCCCACTTATTAAGTTGATCTTTAGCCACAAATAATAGAGGGAAAAGTATTCCCTCCCCAAGTTTGGGGAGGGTTAGG
>CAZEZQ010000361.1:0-6078 GCA_964516245.1 uncultured bacterium
TTCTACAATGCAATTGGTAATAAATATTCCAAAGAAAACAATGAGCAATTTTCTAAACCCTACATGCAGCAAATCAACGTTGAATCGATGGCTAATCCAAAACCCATCCCCCCTTTTAAGGCTGATCTTTATCCACAAGTTTGGAGATTTTGCTGTGGGGAGGAGATTTTGCTGTGGGGAGGAGATTTTGCTGTGGGGAGGAGATTTTTCTGTGGGGAGGGCGAGGCTCCTGCCGAGCCTGATTCTTGTTTAAGCAATTTTCAACAAACAAAATTTATAATTTGATCTTAAGTTAGTGACATTGGGCTAGGGGAGTTCTGGACCATTATTTTACCTTTGACAATGCATTACTCGCTATCCAACCCATGATCACTCACTGCAATGCTCCCAACCGAACTACATCTATTTGATGGGCTGAAAATAACATATGAATACATCTGGCCGGAGCCGATGCTACGCAATATCCATCCATGAAAATGGTTTGGACGGGTTTGAGAATGATAATCATATACTCCATCAATGACCGATTGATGGAAGAAATTGGACGTGACAATACAAAAGTAAATTGTTGTTAAAATTGTGAAAAGTTATAATAAGCAATTGTGCCGTTGAGAGAGATTGACTTGTTATTGTTCGATTGAAATCAATTGTTGTGCTCTATCATGATTGTCGACCATTTCTTTCAAAGTGTACTGATCAAGCACATGCAAAAAGGCGTCATTGGCTTCCGATAAAATATGTTTCAAATTGCATACGGGTGTAACCATACAATGATTGGTTTCTGGATTAAAACACTCCACGATATGAAAATTGGGCTCCATTTTACGCACCACTTCACCCACTTTTATTTGTCCCATATCTACAGCCAATTCAATCCCGCCATTCCGTCCGCGTATGGTATGGATGTATCCCAGCTTGCTAAGATGGTTTACCACTTTGATTAAATGGTCACGTGATATGTCATAAAAATCAGTGATCTCATCGATGGAAACTCGTGTTTCCGGGCGCAAACCAAGATAAAGCAGAACACGTAATGAAAAGTCTGTATAGCGCGTGAGATGCATGATATGGCGGCCTTTCACAATCATGGATGTTTTACAAATGTTGGAAGGTTATAAGTTTCCCCCCAAATGCTATTTTAGTGGTATTTTCATTTGATGGGTATAGTGAAATAATGGAAATTTTCATTTTAACATATTTGCTTAACCTTCAGGTGAATCTTGAATTGAATGGTTTGTTCTATTCATATTCTGCTTAAGGCGCTTCAGTTCAAATGTCAACAACCCGATATCAACAAATTCTTCATTTTTGAACAATGACTCTGTTCAAAGAAAGACAAACTTTCCTTATGATCTGGACGTTTATTCGTCTAAATTTAAGAAAACTCAATAAAAGTAGCAATTTATTTACTTGATTAACAAAGCCAAAGTAAATTGGCAAATTGTTTGCAGTGGATTTATTTGAGTTGATGGAATTAGTTTGATTATTGAGACAAACAATTTCTTTTACGATCTTGAGTCTCATTCAGGCCTTGCGAAAGAAACCCATTGGAAAGTGGTAAATGAGTCAATAATACACATTTTGGAACAAACCAATTTCAAAATTGGAATTGATCGTCTAAAGTAGTATTGTATTTGCAACATAAAAGTTGTACATTTCATCTTTTGTGTTTTAGAACGGAGAACTCATTATGAAAAAAGTGTGTGTTTGGACCTTGATTGGCAGTGTGGTAGTGTGCGCAATGTTGAACGAAAGCCGAATCGCTATTGCTGATGATTCGCTTTCATTTTTCGATGACAGATTAAGCATTGGCGGTGAATCACGTCAACGAGTGGAAATTCTCAGCGATTTTTACAACAACACTGGTTCATCAGATGTGAAAGATGAGCGCTTGCTGCTGAGAAATAAAATTCATTTGGATTATACCCCGGATGATGTATGGAGTGTATTTGTTGAAGGGCAGGATGCGCGGCAATTCGGTTCGGATTTAATCCGCAGAAACCCAGCGTTTGAAGACGATATTGATCTATTTCAAGCCTATGTAGAAGGCAAGAACATTGCTGGCTCACCGTTTTCACTGAAAGTAGGCCGTCAGTTGTTTATTTACGGAAAACAGCGTTTGATAGGCGCATTTTTGTGGAGCAACACCGGCCGTTCGTTCGATGCCGTCAAAGCCAGTGTGGATATTGAAAATTTAGGCGGAACCATTGATGTCTTTGCCGGTCAGCCTGTGGAACATGTGTGGGGAGAATTCAACGACATCTGGGGCAATCAGGATACCCTATATGGCGCGTATTCAACCTGGAACCAGATTCAATACTTGGATTTTCTTGAAGCCTATTATCTGCTGAAAGATGTAGACAATGCCGATACCGAAGTGCACACCCTCGGCATTCGTTTGGGCAACAACTATGATAGTGGCTGGGATTGGGAAGGCGAATTTATGGGCCAATTTGGCGATTTCAATGGATTAGACCATACCGCCTTTGCCATGTCGATCAATGCTGGGTATACATTTGAGGAAGTGCCCTGGTCTCCCCGCACAGCTCTGGGATATCATTTTTCCCCTGGCGACGACGACCCCACAGATGGCGATCATGAGACCTTTGACAACCTATATCCCACCAATCACATCCATTACGGCCAGATGGACTTAATTTCGCTGCGCAATATACACGACATTGAACTTGAAGCCACTGCCAAACCCATGGAAAAAGTAACGGCGAAATTTGAAACTCATTTCTTCATTCTGGATGAACCGGAAAATGACAATTGGTACAACGCAGGCGGCGGAGTGGTGCGTGCTGGGGCGCCAGGTGCGGATAACTATCTCGGCACTGAGATTGATTTTCATGTGAAATACACACCCTCAATCTGGTTTGCTGTAGAAGCTGGGTACTCACACTTTTTTGCAGGTGAATTTGTGGATGACACCGGCGACGACGATGACGCCGATTGGGGCTACATCCAAACAACCATCACGTTTTAAGCCATTGTAAGAACCATTCCTCATCAGCAGCAAAAAGAAGTAGGGGATGTGTTGCATCCCCTACTTCTTTTCCGTATATTCACTCAAACACTCTTCAATGATATCAAAGGCTGATTTCAATTGCTCCTTTGTGACAATCAACGGTGGTGAAAGCGAGAGGATATTACCCATTGTAAGTTTGAAATTCAATCCTTTGGACAAAGCTCGGTACATCACAAATTCCGACGCTTCGGTCGCGCGCTTGCCATCTTCAATCAGCTCAATTCCCATCAATAAGCCGATACCCCGAACATGGCCGATGATGGAATGGCGTTCTTTCATTTCCTTCATATACTCCAATGCCCAATGGCTCAGTTCTTCAGTATGCTGCAAAAGATTTTCATTCTTGATGGCCTCCAGCGCAGCCAAACCCGCAGCGCAGGCTACAGGATTTTTCTCATGAGTATAATGTCCCAACGCGCGGTCAGGAGCCACATCCAGCGACTCTCGGGCAATCAACGCCGCCAGGGGAAACACACCGCCGCCCAACCCCTTGCCGATCACCAACATATCGGGCACGATCCCATAATGTTCGCAGGTAAACATCTTACCGGTGCGGCCCAGGCAGTGGGGGATCTCATCCAAAATCAGCAATACCCCATGCCGGTCGCAGGCTTGGTGCACTTTCTTCCAATAATCGGGAGGAGGGATGCAGGGGGTGCTTCGCACGGTCTCGGCAATCACCGCGGCGATATCACCTTCTTTTCCAAGAATGTATTCAATATAATCAGCACACTTCAAATTGCATTCTTCCCCGCATTCCCACAAACATTGCGTTGGATCGGGTGGTGGAACATGTTCGGTCCCCGGCAGCAAGGGTCCAATGTTGTTGCGAAACACTGCCTCCCCGCCAATAGAAATAGCGTCAAGCGAAGCCCCGTGAAACGAATCCCACATGGAAACGGTTTTGTATCGGCCAGTGGCTGCACGGGCAAGCTTTAGCGCAATACCGATGGCGGTGGTGCCGCCTGGCGCAAACAACACTTTGTTCAAATCACCGGGAGCGAGCTGGGTTAGTTTTTTCGCCAAAACAATTGCTTTTTCATTGGTATAGCGCCGTGTACAAAAACAAAGTTCATCGATCTGCTGTTTGATGGCTTCGATTATCTTGGGATGGCGGAAACCAAGCTGATGTACGTTATTCCCATGAAAATCCATAATCTTTTTGCCTTGCTGATTTTCGATGTAGATTCCATCACAAGAATGCAGCACATCCAAACAAGGTGTGGATAGCGATTGATGAAGAAAATAGCGGGCATCTTCTTCCAGCAAACGCTGGGTTTGAATGTCGGTATTTTCTTTCACCCACTCACTTCGGGCAGGCGAGAAATTAACATCCCCTTCAGAACGTAAATCCATAGAAACCTCATATGAAAAACAGGGATACCAATTTCAAGGCAACCCTATCAGGAAAAGAAGGAATGATGATTATATGATTATCCGCTGCAGCGTGAACCAATGGTTGACGTTCCCCAATCCATAATTAAACAGCCACTCTGCCAATCCCCGTAAAATTTGAAGATGTTGCCATCCGAGCGCAGTCCGTTTGACACATCATACCGGTCATGATCGGTACCGAAGGGAAAAGGGTCATGTGAACTATTGTCATCATCATTATCAGGCCCGTAGCTCATCAAACTGTATGCTTGTTTTTTCTGGTTGCCGCCATTGTCAGCCCCTGATCCCATTTCGTAATCTTGCCGCCCATTGCTTGCATAAGCGTTGCTATTGCCAAATCGTCCTAGTGCTTGATTTAACTTAAGGTTGATAAAAGGATCCTGCGGGAGCGAAGAAAGGTAGGCAACCGGTGAAGTGAGACGGAATTGCCCATTTTCTCGATTGAAAAAATTATCCAGATCGTGATCACCAGGATAAGCGCCATTGTCTAGGATATACATTTCCATGGCTTGAGAGATGGCCCTAATGTCAGAATCGACTTTGGCGATTTTTGCGCGAACTTGGGCATTCAAAAAATTGGGCACCGCGATGGCCGCTAAAATTCCAATAATCGCAGCCACGATTAATAGTTCAATAAGAGTAAATGCTTTGTTTCTTTGAAACATTGAACTCTTGCCCTTTCTAATTTTTCCGGCTCAAACCAATATTTCCCTCAAATTTAATAATGACGAATCGGCAAAAAGTCTTTTTTGGAGCGCAGGCGTCCCCGCCTGCAACAACATATAGCGTGGGTTAGATACCTGAGTTGCTATATATTGTGTTGTCGTTTTCTGGAATGGATTTTTTGCCGGTTCGTCAATAATGAATCACAATATCTGCATTTATACAACAAAAGAAAGTCAAACCGTGTGAATGGTAAATAGATTATACCAATAAATGTTATTGCATGATCGAAATTATCCATTCATTTGCTTGGATTTTGTTTTGAAAGTGTAAGAATTCTGCTTTGGTGCAAATGTCGTGAATTATGGACGTTCTCCTCTGACCAGCCTTTGATGAATTGTATCTAAAACTCCTTGAAGATCGGCAATCGTATCAATCACAAAATGAGCCCCACTTTGCGCCAGGCATTGATAAGCCCGTTCACGCTTCGGTTGCAATTGCTGCGGAGACATCGCTTGAACATCCTCCAAAGACAATCCCAGTTGGTTTCCGCTCATGGCTGTGCCTACCGTCCACATCCCAGCGTTTAATCCTTCATAAACATCTGCAGGAGTGTCTCCAACCTTCACGCATGCTTCCACTGGATACACATCAAGATTCATCATATTTTGCAAACACATAAATGGAGCGGGACGGCCGGCAGCTAGGTCTTCTGCACATACGTTTGACTCCGGGGCAAAACCTTGCCGTTTCCCTTCCCGCATACAGATCTCAAGCATTTCACGATTGTAACCGGTACTGCTGCCCACCTTTATATTCTGATTGCGAAGTTTCGATAAAATTTCCTTTGCACCCGGAACCAGAGTGGAATATTTCGCCAGGCAATCCAACTGCAAGGGAATGAATTCCCGATACATGGCTTCCACATCCTCTTCCGTTGGAATCGTGCCATTTGCATCTTCCCATTGCTTCTCGACTGATTCCATTTG
>CAZEZQ010000362.1:0-6058 GCA_964516245.1 uncultured bacterium
GGCAAAAAGTAAAATCCAGCATTTTGATGTACCACATCTTGGAGCGCAGGCGTCCTCGCCTGCAACTATATATAGAGCAGGCGAGGACGCCTGCGCTCCAAAAATAACTTTTTGCTGGATCGTCTTGGGTTGTTTTATTTTGTCTTTTTCACCAATTGGTTCACTCCCTTTTCCAATCTTTCTTGTATATCTTCTTTCCAGGGGCCGTGCATGCCATAGTATTTCATTGAATAGACCGCTTCATAGCCGCCTTCCCGCAAGATACGCAAAGAGGGGATATATGCGGGCACATCATTGGCGTAAGCAATCACCCATGTATCATCACGGCCATACCGGTGTTTGAAGAGCAATGAATAATCCACCACCACTTCGCCACCCATAGCGATCATCAAGAAATCATCACCGAACCGCCAGGCTTGAATCGGAAGTGGATACGTTTCTGAAATTTCCCCTTTTTCATCCAAGCGCTTTAATAGGTCTTGTGCCAAGAGCCTTTCGTATTGGTTTTCATGTTTTAATTGCTGTTTAATTTGCTCGCGATTGGGCGCCTCTGTAAGTTGAAGATCTACGTGATCGAATTCAGATTTAATGGGACCATCGACTTCTTTCATTGGATTGCTAAGCACTTCTTTCACTGCCCCTGCGAGTTCCAAGCCGTGTTGCTTGGCGTTTTCGAGTGTGCGGCGGGGAGAAGGATTGATATCCCCAGCACAACCCGCAAAGAACAAAGCGGCAGCGGCAGGATAAACCATCTCCAAGTATTCCTGGGCGAATCCGGCATAATCGCCGCAGTAATGAAAAAACGAGAGGGTGGTGCAGTGGCAGGCATAGCCAAACAAAATCGCCCGAACCGTTCCATCGATGTCGGTCACCTTCAACGTCGGCACATCGTTATCCACTGGACCAATTGGGTTTTCACCAAAATTCACCCCATCCAATGTATACACCCGGCGGTTCACGGCGAATCCGGCTTCACCATTGCCGCGATAAAGATGGGCGGGTTCCATGATATCGATGGCTTCGAGAATCACATCGGTGATTTTGCCTTTTAGTGATGCTGTATATTCGCTGATTTTGCCCCATTGTTCTACATCAAGTTCATACATGGTTTCGAGATTGTCGCGAATCACCGGGCCGCAATGGGTGTGTGAAGCGGTGATCATGATCGCATTGCGAGGCAGGGAAATCTTCTCTTGAACCCGGTTGATAATATCTTCAGTCATCGAAGCAGTCACGCCGATCAAATCGCTTGTGACGATGACGACCTGATTGCCTTGTTCATCTTCGATAGCGAGGGCTTTGGCGTATAGATCGTGAATTTTGCCTTCCGCAGGTTTGTCACGCGAGGCGTAACCCGACATCCACAAATTGGCTTCCGGCGTAATCACTGTCGAAGCCACGCCTGCTTTGAAATCGCATTGGGCTTGTGGAACCCAGACAAAAAGCCCAATGATACAGGTTAGAAAAAAGTAGATTGTATACTGTTTCATCGTCATTCTCCTATTCGCTTACGGCTGTAAATGCCGATCGAACCACTGGAACGCGTCTTCTTGCATTTGAATCGAGAACCGGTGGCCGTGATCGTAAAAATTGCATTGATAGTTTTGTGAAGCATTGGCTTTTTGATAAATCTTTTTGATTTTCTCGCAGGCTTCTTGCATGCTTTCCAAGGTGTAGAGGCCGTCTTGCTTGCATTGGAGCACCAAGAGTGGTTTGGGCGCAAGCGCTCCAATCATATCCGGCAAATCCATGTAATGAGTTAATCCAGGTAGAAAATGAGAGAACGAGTGCGTATTGATGTGCGATTCGATTAACGGGCGCAGTGCCGCCATCCAACCGACCGATATCCCGCATTGAATACGGTCATCCAACGCGCAGAGATAATTGGTGCGGTCGCCACCCATGGATATGCCCATACAACCGATTCGGTTCGGGTCCACTTCAGAACGCGTAATCAAGTAATCTACCGTGCGCATGTCATCCCAGCATCCGATCCCGTGCCAGGTAGTGCCTGCCCAAAAGAGTGATTTGGTTAAAGTCGATTCTCCCCGGGCGGCACGCCGGTTGGCTTGCCGTACCTGTTCGACAGAGTAATTCTTCAAGTCCATCCCCAATGAATTCATATCGTCGAATAAGGTCCGCCGTTCACCAAAATAAAATCGGTCAATCGAGATCACCACATAGCCCCGTTCCACCAATTTTTCGGAGGTACTCCGTCCGTCATAATTTCGCTCTTTCAATTCCACCAACGCAGGATGCGGGTCACGCACCGGCATCACCTTGTCTTTGCCAAACAGAAATTGCCCCGCATGGCAATGCAAATCGACAATAGCCGGGCATTTTTTATTAACGTTTTTGGGGATCAATACATAAGCCGGAATACGAAACCAGGGGGCAGTGTTGATCAAAACGGTTTCGCGAATAAAGGTTGATGTTTCCCAGCGGTCAATGACTTCTGGATTGGGATCAACCGAAGGTGGATTGTAGTGCAAGAGAGATTGAACCGTTTCTTGTACCGTTTTCCGGTATTCATCAACACTCTCATATTCTTTATTGAGGTAAGAGAGTGGGTACTCACATCGGTCAGCAATGGTTTTGATTTTTTGATATAACGTGCCGATATCGGCATTCGTTGCTTGGGAAGGATCAGCACCCAATTCTTGAGAAAAAGATGGCATTGCCATGCCTGACAATAGGCCAGTGGATGCGATTGCTTGTTTGGCAAACAATCTTCTTGGAATTTGTTCTTGATCTCGTGGAGTATTATTCATAGTGTTTTTGGACTTTTGTTTCAATTTGATTTTCCAATTGTTTTGAAAATTGATTGAGCCATTCCACCAAATTCTCTTCTGGAACGTCTAGTTTCCTCTGTGTCATTGTTGGGTTTGGATAGCCGCCCACTTCATCCTGGCTATCAATAATTCGCCCCTTGCGTATTTCAAATTCACGAATGATTCGTTGATCCACTTCGTCGCGGTCGTTTGGACGAGCGCCAACGTTTTTGAGTATATCGGCTTCCACAGTATCAGCGAGTTTTGGCGAGAGATTGTCAGGCCATACAGGTGGATTTTGCAATTGTTCAATATCTCCTTTGGTGATGTCAACTGAATTGCCTCTTCTATGAAGAGCGATGTTATCTTTCAAATAGGCTTTCCCGTTTTCGCCAATCAAGGCGACATCCGCGTGTGTGTTGCGGCCATAAATGAATACATTACCAATAACAGCGATTTCACCAGGCTGGGGTGTGATCGAGGTATTGTCCCACTCCGAATCCACGTAATTCATTTTGATGGCATGGCGTTCTGGATTGTAGATCAGATTGTTCACCACCACCCCGGAAGTGAAAGCTTTGAAATAGGGATTGCGTTCAACATTGTGAGCGTAGAGATTGTTGAGAATCGCGATGTTCCGGCAGTAATCGTGTATCAATGTACCCTTCGAGTGCGGGCCTTTTTCATGAGTGGAATCATCCAGCCCTTCCGCAATGATGCAGTTGCTGACAGTAACATCATGCGATGTGGCTTCCGGCCCTTCTGTGCGGGGGCCGGATACACTCAAATTTTCATCCACCGCCCACGAAGTAGAGCAATGATCGATGACCACGTTGTAGGCTCCTGAAGTTCCAATCCCATCGGGCGACCAGCCGCTGCGTTTTTCTTCGCCCGCATCTCCCGGACGCACCCGGATGTGTTGAATTAACACATCATGGGTTGTAATGGAAATCCCGCCTTTGATGATCGTAATGCCGGGCGAGGGCGCGGTTTGACCGGCAATGGTTAAATGCGGATTGGAGATCCGCAAAGTGCTCTTCTGCAAGTCAATGACTCCACCGACTTCAAATACAATGACTCGGGGTTCATTGGTATCGATGGCTGCTCGCAAAGATCCAACACCGCTAGAGTTCAAATTGGCCACCCTGATAACGCGGCCATCCAGTCCGGCTTGGGTCTGCACACCGAATCCATGAACGTCAGGTATCAGTGGATTGCATAACGCTTGGTTAATGCAAATCAAACACCAGAAGATTGGCAAGAGAGCTATCGGTCTCACTCGAGATGTTGGTGAAGATAATGTGTGTCTCATCTTATTCTCTTTCATTTTTATCAAACTTAGACAAATCACACCAATAGACTTTATTGGAGAGAATGTCTTTATTGGTTTCACCACGTGTACCGTGGGTGAAGATTAAACTTGGAGCGTTTTTAATAAGTTTGGGCTGTGTGGGCCGTTGTAAATTCGGCAGCCAATTGGGAATATTGATATCGGGTGTTGATATTTGGTAAAGATCAAATGTATTGCCCTGGTCTTTTGATATCAAGGCAATTACTTCATTCGTTACGTTACCCCAAAATGCGGCATTGCCTTCTTGATTAGAATGCACAGTGGTCAGAGTAATGTACATGGCGCCCTTTTGGTCAAAAGCCAGGCAACCTGGAGTTTGTACAGAGCGGTTGGGCCAACGTTTTCGAATCAGCGGCAAGAGTTCTTGCCGCTGCCATTGGCCCTCGCTGTTGGGATGGGCCAACCAGGTATTAAAAGGTTGCTCATGCAATTGGGAATAGATCATCCATGGCGTCCCATCGTGAGCCACAGCAATAGCGCCTGGCCGAAAGTTAGGCGTGGCTTGTGGTTTGGCCGAACCATCGATCAAATCGATGTTAGAAGGAGAAGCCGGTAAATCAATTGGGGCGCCATTCGCTTTTTCCCAAGTCTTACCACCATCTTGGGTGCGCATATACCCAATAGCGTATCCGCTTTCATGAGGTTCTCGTTCATAAATCATAAATCCCATGTGAAGAGTGTTGCTATTGGGAGAAAAGGCCAAAGAATCCTGCCAGCGGGTATATCCGGATGGGGCGTTCCCAATCAACAGCGTTTTGGGTCCCTGCCACTCTTTGCCTGGTGGTTTTTTGTACATATTCATACGCCATTGTTGATCGCTGCTTTCCCGGCAGGTGAGATACAACGTGTCATCCTTCCCACAAACCAGGGTGGGATAGGTGCAGCGATTGCCAAACTCAACGACATCGGTCCATTCGGATGCGTCATTGGGTTGTTTGGATTGCCGGTAGCGGAATGGATGATGATGGGGATAATAAACGATATGAAGATAGCCCTTACTATCCACAGTCAATGCAGGGCCACCGTGGTTGTCATAGGCTTCACCAATCGCATATGCTGGTGACCAAGTTTCAGTGTTATGGTTGTAGGTTTTGATTCGAACCCAAAAATTCTCTTTTTCTGAATCCAGCCAAGCCACATGGGTCTTATTATCAATTCGGACAATTTTGTTGCTTTCCGCATATCCTGTCGCTCGCCCGCATCCATTTTCAGAGAGCAAGGTTAACTCGCTACATTGGAGAGATGCTACAAAAAATAGGAAAACCCCAATCGTAAATAGATGATGCCAGAAACAAGCAATACGCTTCCAAGCAGTTGAAAAATTAATTAAATACATTTTCATCATATAAAAAGAAACTCCCGTTGTTCTCTAACTCAGTTTATCGAATGCTATGGTTCCATTTCACTCAAACACCACAATCTCAAAATTCTTCAATTTTGGCACTGTGCATTCAATCCATCCATTCTCTTTTTGTTGGAATGATATTTCCTTGTTTGTTCGCAATAATGAAACTTTCTTGATAGGATTCTTCGGTTGTATTTCAATTTTGATGGAATGAACCGGTACCGGTTCCATCAAAATTTCATCCCTCAATCCAGTATGATTCAACAAACTCACCCATTCTTTCTTTTGCTTTGAGTTATACCGGTGGTTGATTTCAACCAATGGCGATGTTTCAACTTTTACACGTTGTTGAAGGCCTAGCAAGTGCACTACCCCCCGAACCAACGCCGCATGCCCTTGATGGCCTTGTTTTTGATAATGCTCACCAATGTTCCAGGGGAAATAGGCCACTTTTCCCTGGCCATATTTCCATGAGTATAAACAAGGGATTCCCGACACTTCGGTGTAATAACATTTTTCTGGTGGCCCAAACATGGCAGGCGGGATATAGCGCAGAAAGGAATTCACTGAATCAGAAATCTCGAATGTTTC
>CAZEZQ010000363.1:0-6025 GCA_964516245.1 uncultured bacterium
AACCTCGCCCTCCCCATAAACTCATTACCCATTGATTTAATTTAACTTGAAAATCTGTGAGACAAATTCTCACAATTTGCCTATTAGAATCTAAGGTAGTGAATCAAAAAGATCAGTCACTTAGGTATATATTTATCCTAATCTGTTATAAGGAGGGAGAGGGAGAAAGATCGAGAGTGCGCTACAGGTTTGATTTTTTATATGAAATTTGACTAATTTACTCAAAAATTTGATTAAATATGTCGCTATCGGTTGACACTGCATAGGGGTGAAACTACGATTTCAAAACAATTGCCCACATATTGAATGTAAGCCATTCGCTTGTATGCAGTTCCATGGGATATAGGCCGATTTTCAAGGGGGTGAAAGCGGTGTTATGGCGCCCTCACCCAATGATGATAAAAAATACGCGTGGATAAGAATTGCAGGCCAGTGTTCGTTTATTCCGATATATTTGGCTCTGTTTCCGGTGGCTTTTCATTATATCGGAGAACAATTAGATCGTTATTTTGGCACGGATTGGTTGAGAATTGTATTTTTGTTTGTAGGCCTTTTTTCTGGCTTTCGCCAAACCTACTTGCTGATACGAAATTTGATTCGGAGCCAGGAACAAGACAATGGGCCCTCATGATCTGCTCCGTGCAATTCTGCGCTCCTTCGCAATCATTTTGGGGTCAAGCGTAGTATTGATCCTGGTTTGGAGCCAGCCTGTCGCTTATGGTTTTGCCTTGGGCGGTGTTTGGTCGGCTGCTAACCTCTGGGCGCTTAAAGGTTTGATTGAAGCGGTTGTAGAACGCCATCTTTGGCGTATTATTATATTTTCACAATTAAAATTGCCAATTCTTTATGGGGTGGGAGGGTTTGTGCTGTTAAAAGCTCCCTTATCGATCCCGGCAGCGATTGTTTCATTTCACATCCCTTTTGTGATTGTTGGCATAGAATCGTATCGCTGCCAAAAACGCGAAGATGTGAAAACTGGCGAAACCGATCTCGAAACGAATAAAGAAGGACGATTCGATGGCGGATCCACAACACGCGAATGAAAGTGCACAACACGCAGCCGATGCGGTCCATGCCGCGACGGAAGCGGTGGCGGCTCATGCCGGTGGGGGTGACCATCCCCCTGAACTGCCAAATTTCGTGCACATTTTACATAACATTTTCCCCCACAATTTTTTTGTAGAGTTTCTCTATACCTATATTAACCAAGTTTATATTGTGTTGGTGGCTATAGCATTCGCTTTTCTGTGCCGCGCGATATTCAAAAGCCGCTCCATCATTCCGGGGCGGTTGCAGGCGGCGTCTGAAATGGTGATCGAAAGCCTATTGGGTTTGGTGACATCGATGCTGGGTGAAAAAGACGGCCGGAAATATTTCCCATTTATCGGTGCGATTTTCTTTTTTATCCTTTTTTCCAACTTATTCGGAATCATCCCCCTCATGCGGGCTCCTACGGCAAATATTCTGGTGACGGGTTCATTGGCGTTGGCCGTATTTCTTTATGTGCAATACACAGCGCTTACCCGTTTGGGGCCGGTGAAATACTTTCATCACTTGATGGGCGAACCTCACGACACCATCGGCTGGTGCATGGTTCCCCTGTTTTTGCCGCTTCATCTTATGGAAGAAATTATCAAACCCCTCAGTTTGGCCTGCCGGTTGTTTGGAAACATCTTCGGCAAAGACATTCTGCTGGGTGTGGGCATGGTTCTCGGCATCGGTTTGATGTCGGTAATCGGCCAGGCCACCGGCTTGTGGGAACACACATGGATCGGCATCCCCTTTCAAGTGCCCATAATCTTTTTGGCTATTTTATTGTCGTTGATTCAAGCGCTGGTGTTCGCCTTGCTGACGGCTGTCTATCTATCGTTGGTAATGCCTCATGGCGAGCATGGAGAAGAGCATTAAAATTCATGGAATTCCCTTTCCCCTTTGGAAAGAATCTATTAAATCCGGTTCGTTTGGAACAAGATTAACAGGAGGACACAATGTTTGAGCAACTCGGAGAAATTCTGGGCAATCCAGAACTGGCTAGTGAATTGGCATCTGTTATTAGTTTGCTGATTGCAGGCGGCATGTATCATATCGGCATCGGCCTTGCCGCCATTGGTTCGGGCATCGGCTTGGGTATGGCCGTTGGCAAGGCGATGGAAGCGATGGGACGCCAACCCGAAGCGATTCCCAAGATTCAAACCGCGATGATCATCGGCGCGGCGTTTATCGAAGCGTTGACCATCTACGCCTTGATTTCCAGCTTTATTCGCTAACCACAAGCTTTGCTGATTTCGGAATCGAAAAAGAAATGTAAGGAGATTCCATCGTGAATTTGGATATTCTGTATGCATTGCAACTTTCTGCCGTTTCGGCGGCCGAAGGGGGCAGCGCCTCACAAATTATCGCACAGGTAATTACGACCCTGGTGGGATTTGGGATTGTGTATTGGATTCTCAAAACCTATGCTTTCGGTCCGATCCTCAGTGTGTTGGATGAACGCAGTGAAAAGGTGGAAAGCGACTTGCAGCGGGCCGAAGACTTGCGCAATCAAGCCGAAGCCGACAAAAAAGCCTTGGAAGATCGCTTGCAGAATCTCGAGGCGGAATCTCGCGAAAAAATGCTGGAATCGATTAACGAAGGCAAACGAATTGCATCCAACATTCAAGAAGAAGCCCGCAAAAAGGCCGATGAAATGATCGCCAATGCGGAACGCAACATTCAATTTGAAATGGAAAAAGCCCGGGTGGAACTCAAGGAAGACATTATCAATCTCACTTTGCAATCCACAGAAAAACTTATTCAAGAACGGTTGGATGACGACAAGCACAAGCAGTTGATCGGGAATTTTCTGGAACAGATTGAAAGGAACTGAGCGTGAGACTGGACCCCGAAGTCACCCATAATTACGCCCAGGCGTTGTTCAACGTGGCGAAAAAGAGTGGCGTTTCTCTTGATGAAATTCGGTTGGAAGCGGATGGATTTCGGCAATTGCTTATCGAACATCCACATTACCAGGTGTTTCTCGAAGGGCCGCAATTTCGCGAAGAAACCAAAGAAGAGGTGGTCGGCAAAGCCTTGAAGGATAAGATTTCCGAACTCCTCTATCGTATGGTGATTCAGCTGCTTCGCCACAACCGCATTGCATACCTTGTCGAAATATTGGAGAGATTTTCCACTCTGATCCTAAAAGACCAAGGCGTTCTTCCATGCGTAGTGACCACAGCGATCCCCCTGACTGAAGAAGAACAGCAGAACATGCGGGAAAAACTGGAAATATATTGCAAACAAAAGTTTGATATGCGCTATCGCGTAGACAAAAATTTGATTGGCGGAGTGAAGGTGCAATATGCGGATCAATTGATCGATACGAGTTTACAAACGTATCTGATCCAGCTCCGTTCTCAATTGGTGCAAACACGGCTCGCATCCTAGCGAGACCCTCCATACAAAGCAGAGGGAAGAAAAAAGATGTCTTTACGACCAGAAGAAATAACCTCGGTATTAGAACAGGAACTCAGTCAATTTGAAACCGGTCTCAAGATGGATACGGTGGGCACCATCCTTAGCATTGGCGACGGGATCGCCACCATATACGGTTTGGAAGAAGCCATGGCCGGTGAATTGCTTGAATTTCCCGGCGGCGTGATCGGCATGGTGCTCAACCTCGAAGAGAATTCGGTCGGCGCGGCGCTATTCAGCGCGGACACCGATATCAAAGAAGGCGACCAGGTCAAACGAACCGGCCGTATTGCTTCTGTTCCTGTCGGCGATCAAATGCACGGGCGAGTCATCAACCCCATCGGTGAACCGCTGGACAACAAAGGTCCCCTCGCCACTGAAGAATATGGGGATATCGAAGTGAAAGCGCCAGGCGTCATTGAGCGTCAACCGGTGAAGGAACCGCTGATGACCGGGCTGAAAGCCATCGATTCGATGATCCCCATCGGACGCGGCCAACGCGAGCTCATTATCGGTGACCGCCAAACCGGGAAAACCGCCATCGCGCTCGACACCATTATCAACCAACGCGATACCGACGTTCACTGTATTTATGTCGCAGTGGGCCAAAAGGCATCCAGTGTAGCCGGGGTGGTCGATATTTTTGAACAACATGGCGCGATGGAATATACCACAATTGTTTCCGCGACCGCCGAACAACCAGCCACGCTGCAATTTATTGCGCCCTATGCCGGTTGCGCCATTGGTGAATATTGGATGCGCAAGGGCCAGCATGTGCTTTGCATTTATGACGATCTCTCCAAACACGCCAACGCCTACCGCCAATTGTCACTGCTTCTGCGCCGCCCTCCTGGACGCGAAGCCTATCCCGGCGACGTGTTTTACCTGCATAGCCGCCTGCTCGAACGCGCTGTGAAAATGAGTGACGAACACGGCGGCGGCTCACTCACGGCTTTGCCCATTATTGAAACCCAAGCCGGTGACGTATCGTCTTACATCCCCACCAACGTGATTTCGATAACCGACGGCCAGATTTTCTTGGAGCCGGACCTGTTCTATGCCGGCGTCAAACCTGCGATTAACGTGGGGATCTCGGTTTCCCGCGTCGGCGGCAACGCCCAAACCAAAGCGATGAAATCGATCGCCGGCCGCCTGCGGCTCGACTTGGCCCAATACCGCGAATTGCAGGCTTTTGCCCAATTTGGTTCGGATCTCGATAAATCTACTCAACAGCAATTGCGCCGCGGCGAACGGATGGTTGAAATTTTGAAACAAGATCAATTTCAACCGATGAAGCTCGAAGACCAGGTGATCATCATTTTCGCCGGTGGACAAGGCTTGCTGGATGATATTGCCTTGGACGATATGAAAGAATTCGAAAAACATTTGCTTTCATACATTCATAAAAATGCCTCGGATGTAGTTAACGAAATTCAAGAAACCAAGCAGTTATCAGACAAAGCGCGTGACGTATTAAAAACCCAAATCAACAATTACAAAGAAACCTTTCATTCTTCTAGTCAATCATAAGGCAGAGGGAGATAGGAAAATAACCTATGGCATCACTTAAAGACCTGCGCCGCAGGATCCGCTCCACAAACAATATCAAAACCATTACTCGCGCGATGCGCTCGGTGGCGACAACGAAAATGCGCCGCACTCAAGACCGCCGCACGAAAGCCAAGCCGTATGTAGACCGCTTGCGCAATTTGGTGGCTCGTATCGTACGTTCGGTGGGCAGCGAAGGCCAACCCCTGCTCGAAAAACGTGAATCAGAAAACAAGCTGGTAGTGGTCTTCTCGTCTGATCGTGGTTTGTGTGGAGCGTTTAATACGAATATTCTTCGTTTTGCTGAAAATTATTTAAATGAAAATCCCAGCGTGAACGATCTGTATGTCGTCGGGAAAAAAGCGGAAACCTATTTTCGCAAACGGGGGTACAACATCATCCAGTCGCAACTGGATTTTCGCGGCAACATCGATGTCCCCCGCATTCTCGAAATCGCACGCGAATTGAAAGATCTCTTTTTGCAGCGCAATTGCGACCAAATCGAATTAATCTACAACTGGGCGGCCTCGTCGATGGCCTCCAGGCCCAAACGCGATCTGTTTTTGCCCTTGGATCCCAATGAACTTGCTGATGTCAAAGCCGAGGGAGACGAGGAAGAAGAAACGCTGCAATATATTTTCGAACCTGACCCCAAAACCTTGTTGTCGCATTTGCTGCCCAAGTTTGTAGAAACCAAATTGTTGTTTGTCTTTATTGACACTTTCGTAGCCGAGCACCAGGCGCGGATGCTGGCGATGAAAAACGCCAACGACAATTGTAACGAGCTCCTTGATTCATTAACGTTGCAAATGAACAAAGAACGTCAGGCGGCCATCACCAAAGAAATTCTCGAAATTGTAGGCGGCGCCGAAGCGTTAAAAGGCTAAAAAAATATAAATGGAAATCTCCCGGGAGGGCGAGGCTCCCGCCGAGCCGATAGTAGCAGCAAGGAGGGCGAGGCTCCCGCCGAGCCGGTAGTAGCAGTAAAGGAGGGCGAGGCTCCCGCCGAGCCGGTAGTAGCAGT
>CAZEZQ010000364.1:0-6016 GCA_964516245.1 uncultured bacterium
GACAGCTGGTCTGGTGTCAACATCGACGGTGGCGCTCCAGGATCGGGCACCCGCGGTTTCAGTTGGCGGCTGGCCAGCGCCGGGCCCGACGGAATCATGTGCTGGGGCGGCATCAACTGCCGCAAAGGCAATGGCACCGGCATCGATTACGCCCCCAGCAACGGCGTCATCTCTGACGGCGACATCGTCAAAACCGGCGGCACTGTGGTGAATGGAGAATTCATTGTGACGTATCCGTTGCAATAGGACTGATGCTTGGTAGCACGATCTTGCAAAGGCAGGCATACAAAACTTGCCTTTGTCACACTTCAAATTTAACAATGGATACATAAAAATATCTAGTTTAAAGTATAATACCCAGTGTTATAATCATTAGTCGAAGAAGAAAAGGTACTCGCATTGAGGGTATTCAAAACCAAAGCATTTTCACGCTTTGCCCGTAAGGAAGGTATTGAGGACAATCTTCTCTGGGAAGTGGTTGAACGAGCTGAACAAGGTAACATCGATGCTGATCTCGGGGGAGGAGTTATCAAACAGCGCATTCCCCGACTTGGCGAAGGGCGCGATCACGTAGTTTTCGAACGATTGTGTTGTTTCGTTCAGGATACCGATCTTTTTTTGTATATGGTTTTGCCAAACATGCGAAAGAAAACATTCAACCGAATGAATACAAAATCTTCAAAAAAATGGCTGACAAGATGTTTTCGTATACAGATGAAGAAGTATCGCAAGCAATCAAATGGGGAGCGTTAATTGAGGTAAAATCGAATGTCGACCCAGAAAACATACAAAAGTGATATGATGGCGGTTATGCACGAAACCGCATGTGATCTGCATGACGCCGGAGTGATGGATAAACAAACGCTGCGGGAGTTTGATGAATTGTGCCTTACAGAGGTTCGGCCTCTAACAGGAGAGGAAATTCGAGAAATTAGAACCCGTGAAAAAATGAGTCAGGCGGTGTTTGCACGTTATCTTAATGTCACCACCGGTTTAGTCAGCCAATGGGAACGTGGACAAAAGATCCCAAGAGGGGCTTCGTTGAAACTTCTCACTCTCGCGAAGAATAAAGGGATACACTCGATTATGTAAGTTGGAATTTTCAGTTGATTTTGGCTTGTGTTTTTAATTGTTTTATACAGAACTTTTCTTTCAAGACCATATCACAGGCCAATGAGAATATTTGATCATAAAACTCATTGGAAATAGTTTTATTTTCTTCAATTACGATTCCAATCGACGCCTCCAATGCCAACCCAAATTCGTTGTGATCGATATAGTCTTTGATCTCGCTAATCTCATTCGGACTCAAAAATGGATGGATGGTGAGTTGAGAACCCACCTTAAATTTTCAATAAGTTCTACTATTTTATACCAATAAAATATCAATTGCATCTCTTTGTGTATAAGTGCTACCATATGAGGTAACATATTAATGGGTAAAATTCGTCGGGGTGGATACATCTTTGTTACCTGGATAGGAGACCATGCACCACGGCATGTACATGTTTATAAAGACGGAAATTTCGTGGTGAAATGGGATTTAGAAAATCATAGGCTCATGAAGGGAAAACCTACGAAGAGAATGACGATTCGGCAAAAAGTCTTTTTTGGAGCGCAGGTCATAGACGCGCCTTGGTGGGCGTCCTCGCCTGCAACAACATAAAGTGCAGATTAGATATCTGCGCTACTATATATTGTGTGGTCGTTTTCTAGATCAGACTTTTTGCCGGTTCGTCAGAATACTTGAACTTATAGAAGAACTTGAGTCAGAAGGATTGCTATGAAAATTCAATCTGTCACCCATAACAACCGAAAAAAAGCATTCGAGGTAAAAACCTCAACCAAAGAACTTTTCTTCCCTTATGCCAAGACCGAACCTCAACCAACGGCTAAAAACCCGATCGCTCATGTTTTTGTCGATGAAGACCTCGATAGAGAGGGTTTCACCTATACTCTAAAATCGGGGCAGGAAGGAACGGTACATATCGAACAGGTTCTTGAATATAACAAAGACCCCAATTATTTAAGGGATCTCATGCTCTACAAATTAACTCTTGAAGTTCAAAAACGGGTTGAAAGCAGCACTCTCTCTAAACGAGAGATCATACGGCAACTCGGAACTTCTGCCACCCAATTTTACCGGCTTCTCGACCAAACCAACTACCGCAAATCCATAGACCAGCTTTTATCTTTACTTTACGTGCTTGACTGCGATGTCGAGCTGGTGGTGCGAACCAAAAGCGCTTGAGCCAATATCCTCACGACAATCCATCGTACTTGCTTTTCTGAATATTTGCCGTTAAACTAATTTTTATCAAAACAGTAATCTTTCTTTTTATATGGGACGATTGAATCTCTCGATCATATCAATCTGCCTGCTATCTTTATTTGTGGTTGATCCCTTATTGCAACTGGGCACTCTCTATTTTGAATTTTCTTTGGATCAATCAAAAAATCGAGCAGTTTGCGATTGTTGCTGCGGTGAAGCCTGCCCGATGTCGGGTGGTAAATGCTGTTGTGCGGATAATAATCCATCCAGCATTTATGTACATTTTTTGGTTGTTGATGATTGCCGAAATCTTTCACAACAAGATATGCTTGTATCGTCCATATTTTCAGCAGCCAAGTGCTATTTTCAAAACAATGAATCTTTACTATATATTGAGATACAAACCTCTAACTACCTGGCAAGCCAGAAACTTGCGTCATTATACAAACGAAAACCACTGATCCCGCCTCCTCAATTTTCAACCTGACAATCATAAAAAATTCCTATTTTTATTCTCGTAAATGATAAAAGCAAACGTATGTCTAATTTTGGAGGCAAGTTATGAACCTATCTTCAAAGAACGTATTCATAATTCTCATATTTATATTTCTGGCAAATACTGGTTGGGCTCATGTTCATTGGACGAAGTTGAATCAAGCGGACCCGTCACTGGTTGGTTTGTATCATTTTGATTCGGATAACTCCCAAACCGGTCAAATGCTGCATGTGGCTGAAGCTATGCCTGAGGAACGGGGTTTGGTCATCCAAGCGCCGGATGGTGAAGGTCTTAGCAAAACTCAGGAAACCAATGGTGAGCTCTTTGCACCTCATGCCCTTGTGTTCCATTCTCCACAAAAGGTGGAAAGTGAAGACGTTGTGCATGGTGTGGAGGGTGACCTCACAATTGAGTTTTTCCTCCGTTGGGATCCAGATATGACGGAGTCATCTATAGAAATCGGCCTTAGCGCTGGGCCTAAACTTCGCATTACCCGTAATGTGGAGAATCCCTCACAAGATCAATACGGTATCCAAGCCACTCATGGCGATTTTGTCTCAGCGCCTGGCTTTCCCAACTGGGAAGCGCTGGGAGAAGAAGAAGCTGCGTTGGGTGAGTGGAGGCATGTGGGAGTGACGATCCATTCCACCGGCATCCATTTTGATGAATCCTTGCAGCACGATGTCTACAACCAAGGCACAGTAGCCCGCTTTTATTGGAACGGCCACCTTACGGGAACTGTCCCGGCGGCCGTTGATCTGACCGGTGTGAGGGTGCATGACCATTCCCCAGTTGTTATCAATAATATAGCGGGGACCATTACCATCGACGAATTCGCTGTCTGGAACACAGACTGGAGCGAAAATGGAGCCAACCATAGTCCGTTCGCTGATGGAAGAGGGATCGGAACATTTCAAAGCCACGTAAATAGTTGGAATCTCTTCCGCTAAGTCGAAAATATGGGTGAGCTGGACGCATACCTCCAGCTCACCCATTATTTTGAGGTTGATAACATGAAACAAGGATTCACGCTAATAGAACTTCTTATTGTCGTAGCCATAATCGGCATTTTAGCCGCGGTGGCGGTTCCCAACTTTATAAACGCTATGCTGCGCAGTCAAATTTCACGCGCCCAAGCCGATCAGCGCAGCCTCGCCACAGCGCTGGAAACCTACGCTATCGATCACAATCATTATCCATCTTATGGCAATCCCAATGATTTCACTCTGTTTGCCGGGGAACCCATCGTGTTTGTTCCCGTTTCTATAACCACTCCCGTTGCTTATATGAGTTCTTTACCGCCGGATGTATTTCCCGGCAAACGAACAGGGTTGGAAGAAAAGAAAAACAACACCTATTTTTATATGCACAATTACCAAACCGAATATCTTGGCAAACAACAATCCAAAGGCCACGTGAGAGATCACTACAGATCACTCACCGGAGAAGATAAGCGCATGATATGGACTCTATGGTCGTATGGCCCCGATTTGGACGACGACCATGGCATCATGTTTTATGATGCCAGCAATGGCCTGGCTAGCAGCGGTGACATGATGCGTTTTGGCCCGTAATAAAAATTTCAATCCCCCAATTTGGCGGCAAAATGGCGATGCCTAGTGGATGAAATGGCGACGGCCAAAAGGCTATTCTTCTTGGCACAACATCAAAAAGGAGAATGCCTTATGTCTAACACACTATCCAAATTCAACATTATTGGTGAGAGCCCGGTCATGCAAGAGTTGGCTAATTTAGTAAAGATTGCCGCCCGCCATAGTGACACCATCTTGATCACTGGTGAACGGGGAACCGGCAAAGAATTATTGGCCCACGCCATTCACCAGCTCAGCCGCTGCCGTGCAGCCGATCCAGTTATCGTTGACTGCGCTTCATTGCACGCATCTACTGCCGAATCGGTACTCTTTGGCCATGAGCGCGGTGCCTTCACCGGCGCGGTCAACCGGCATATCGGGTTGCTTGAAACCGCTCATGAAAACACACTCTTTCTCGATGAAATCAGCACCCTCCCCCTTGAGTTGCAATCCCGCTTTCTTCGCTTTTTGGAAGAACGAACCATTCGGCGCATTGGAGCAGCGTCTTCAAAACCCATCAACACCCGCGTTATCGCCGCCACCAACCGCGATCTTGAAGCCGATACGCAAAACGGACTATTTTTACCCGACCTCTTTGACCGTCTTAATGTGTTGCATCTCGTCTGCCCGACGCTGCGCCAACGCGAAGATGATGTGCTTTTACTCTTGCGGCATTTTCTAGGTGAAGTGAATTTCGCGCGCTTGCGCGAAGATGCGCTCGAAACAGTCTGTCAGTATTCTTTCCCCGGCAATGTACGCGAGCTGCGCCACCTGTGCCGCCGATTGGAAGTGTTTCATCCAAATGGCCCTATCACCGCAGATACAATGAACGCATATTTAAATCCTGTGTGCCACTCGATCAAAATTGATGGAAACTATAATATTTCACCAATCAATAGTGTTTAGAGAAGAGGTTCAACGCCGTGAATCCGAAACCCGATCCACAATCCATGAAACGCTGGCTGCCAGTCACTTCATGGTGCTTATACGACTTTGCCAATTCGGCCTTCATCACTTTGGTGGTCACCTTTGTTTATTCCTCTTATTTCACCAAATCCATCGCTTCTTCTGAGATCGAAGGCACCCAGCTGTGGTCGATAGGCCTCACCATCACTTCCATCTTTGTCGCTGTGCTGTCGCCCATTATGGGAGCCATGGCCGACCGCGGCGGCCACCGCAAATTGTTTTTGGTAGGATGGACGCTGCTTTGCGTTATTTTTACTGCTGCCCTCTTCTTCGTGTTGCCCGGCCAGCCCTATCTTGCCTTGGGAATCTTTATCATCGCCAACCTCGGCTTCCAAATGGGCCAAGTGTTTTACAACGCCTACCTTCCCGATATCGCCACACCGCAAACCATCGGCCGTATATCCGGCTACGGCTGGGCACTGGGATATGCCGGTGGATTGCTGGCCATGTTTGTAGTATTTGTCACCCTGGTCTTCGCCGAACCGCCCTGGTTTGGATTCAGCACTGAACAAGGCCAACATATTCGCGCCAGCAATCTCGTGACCGCGTTGTGGTTTCTGGTTTTTAGTTTGCCGGTTTTCTTCTTCGTTCGCGAACAGAGAATTTATACCCCTCCGCCTGCCGGAAATATGATTAGAGACACTTTTCGCCAACTGAGCCATACCTTTCACGAAATTCTCCGCTACAAAC
>CAZEZQ010000365.1:0-6015 GCA_964516245.1 uncultured bacterium
CATCATTCGCTCAGAAATGCACAACTCCACAAATCAAACCGCGAAAATATCCAGAAAATTAAAACGGATTCTAAAACATCCCCAGTTCCCACAATCCCTGATACAATTTGTCTCTTAATTGATTCTCGTTCAAATCCAACCGTTGTTTGGGGTCATAGTGAATTTATAACAAAAGATTAACAATGTCAATAAAATTGTTTTATGTTCTTTTATTTAATTATGCGCATGAAGCATAACTATATAAATTTCAAAAACATGTCACTGCACAAAGTTGTTGTAAATATTATAAATAGAAAAGAATTCAGCGATTGTATGGCTGATTCATAACAAATTAGATAAAATTGCCTAAAAAGCAGGGGCACGTTGCAGCGTGCCCCTACGGTGAGGTTGGATTAAGCAGGCAGGATGCCCGCATCACAAGGCAGGAGGAGACGCCCACCACGGCGCGTCTTCGACCTGCGCTCCAAGTTGGCTTAGCGAACGCCTGATTTTTCCAGCACGTCCAAAATGCGTTCGTATTTGCCGAAGGGGGGGAAGATGTAGGCTCCTTTGACCTGCTTGAACGAGGCTGCGTGTTGCAGCGAATCGGCGGCGATTTCGATCCCTTCCTGGCGCTGGGCGTCTTTGGTGGGGGCCATGGCCATGCGTTTGCGAATCTCATCCGGCACCTGCATGCCGGGCACGTTGTTGTGCAGAAACTCGGCGTTCTTCGAACTGGCCAGCGGCAGGATGCCCACATAAAAGGGGATAGGTTTTACATGTTGGATGCGCTTCAAAAAAGTTTCCAGCAGTTCGTGGTCATACACCGGCTGCGAGAACACATATTCGGCCCCAGCATCCACTTTTTCTTTATAGCGCTCGACTTCGAGATCCAAATCGGGTGCGCCGGGATTGCAGCCTACACCCAAGAGAAACTGGGTTTGGCCCTGTAGCGGGCGTTTGGCGAAATCGAGCCCGTGATTGAGCAGGTTGGCTGAGGCCACCAGGCCGATGGCATCCATGTCAAATACCGCGGTCGAGTCTGGATAGATGCCCATCTTGGGCGGGTCGCCGGTGATTAGCATCATGTTTTGCAAGCCCAGCGCGTTGGCGCTGATCAGGTCCATCTGTAAGGCCAGCAGGTTGCGGTCACGGCAGCAGACGTGAACGATGGTTTCAATGGGGACAGACTTCTTCACCAACAACGCCAATGCCGTGGGCGACATGCGCCCGGTCGCGCGGGGACCGTCGGCAATGTTGACCGCGTTGATCCCGTTGTCATACAAAAACTTGGCCCCTTCAACCGATTTGGTGGCGTCGATGCCTTTGGGCGGGTCGAGTTCGACCGAGACGCCGAAGGTCCCGTTTTTGAGTAGTTTGCCGAACGGGGTGCGCTCTTCGATCGGCACCGGCTCCATGCTTTCGTCCGGCTTTTCACCTTCTTCCAGCTCGATGGTCACGGTCCCCATCGGCTGCACCGAGCGCAGGAACGAGCACATTTCCTTGATCATATCGGGGGTGATGCCGTACCCCCCACCGATCAACCCTGCGCCCTTTTGCACATAACGGCGGGCATGTTCGGCCATATATTCGGGCGAGGCCAGCGAGAGCATGCGCCCTTCAACCAGGGTAGGTTTGCCTGAACCGGGCAGAACGCCGAGCTTCAAATCGTCGCCCGCGATTTGCACCAAATTCGGCAGACGATCCGAAGTTTCTACCGGGTCGCCATCACAAAAAACCAAAATCGGCGAACCCATTTTTTTGAATTTGCCGATGACTTCTTCAACCGTGTTGGCCGCCTGGCCGCCGGTGATCGAATCGAATGATATGCCGGGCACAATTTCCGCATCCGGGCAGGCCTGTTTGACCGCGTTATAGGCCAAGATCAGATCATCCAGATACACAAACGATTCAAGAAAAATAAAATCCGCTCCGGCTTCGTGAAGATACTTGGCTTGTTCGCCGTACAGTTCTTTGGGGTCGAATTTCGATTGTTCGGGCACTGGGCCGATCGCCCCGGCGACAAAGTTCGAATCGCCTGCGAATTCCCGCGCCAATTCAACACCGCGGCGGTTGATTTCTTCGAGTTTTTCGCCGATACCGGCGTTTTCAATCACGTAGCGGTTGGCGCCAAAGGTATTGGTGCGCAACACGTTGGCGCCGGCTTTGGCGAATTTTGCGTGGATTTCCCGTATAACACCCGAACTCGACAAGTTCAACTCGTCGTAGCAGCGATTGACGAAAAAGCCACGGTTGTAAATTTCAGTTCCGAGTGCGCCGTCTGTTAAAAGCACACGTTCACGAAGTTTTTCAAAAATTGATTTACTCATACACGTTTTCCCTATTTATGGTAGTTTTGTTGCTGGGTCGAATGATTTTTGTTCATGGGTGGTTGTGAGATACACCCACCACACTAAAGTCGCTAGCGCGTCACTTTAGCCAAGAGGAAAAAATTCACGATGTATTTTCTTAACACCGTTTTTTGATATAATAATAATATTAAGTTAAGTAGGAGATTGCGATGAGACGGAAAAACTGGATATACGCAATCACATCGATCGTATTGATCTATTGTACGGCAATTCCCCTGTTTGCCCAAGTGGCAGAAGAAGAGGGGGAGAAGCGGCGCAAGCGCATTCATATCCCAAGGTCAGAATATACAGAGGCTTATAAAGAAACGTATTCACCCGAAAATTACGCTGGGCGTTATCGCGAAGATTATCGTTTTAACCCGATTTATACCTCCAGCTCTGATCGTTCGCGCTTAAGACATGGAGGCCATCTCGACGGCGATTATGATGATTATCATGAGGATCGTCTCAAAACACCATTGAAACCAAATTTTTATGAGCATGGCACTCGAAGATTGAGTGTACCGCAACTTCAAACAAGTTCCTCCTATACGGGCCCATTGATTGATTATCGTCAAATTCTAAGGCCTGCCCCTTTGCCACCAGGTGTCTATCAATTACTGCGCGAACGGGAAGAAGCCGAAGACCAACAAAAAGAGCCTTCAGAATCCACAGATGAGAATAGAGAATCACAATCAAATTTGGCGCAACCTCCGAAATTACGTTCTCCATCTACACTTGCCTATGAAACCGGTATTGAGTCGCTGCACAGATACCAGTCGCGTAAAGCTGTCAAGATTTTCGAAAATCTCACACAGAGCAATCCTAAAAATTCTCGATATCAAAGCGCATTGGGAGTGGCGTATTTCTTCAACGGGAGGTATGAAGAGGCCCTCCCCATTTTTCAAAAGCATCCCATGCAGTTCGCCTATGGTGGTTTGCAAAACACTTTCCCCCAATACAGCTATCACAAGCGGAAACTGCAGCGCTATGTTGAGCAGAACCCTAATGATGAATCTGCGAAAAAACTGTTACAGCGGCTGCCGTAAGAAAAAAAATCATGCAAACCAAAGAAATCACAATCAGAGTTACTCCAGAAGCTACAGATATTTATAAATCAGCTTCTGAACAAGAGAAACGCAAGTTGGATGCACTCTTGAGCTTGCGTTTAAGTGAGATGAACAAACCAAGCCGCTCTCTTGGCGACATTATGCGCGAAGCGAGTCAAGAAGCAAAAGAAAATGGCCTTACAGAAGAACTATTAAATCAAATTTTGAATGAATAAGAATTTGAGATTTGTTTTTGATACAAATACCTTAGTGAGTGCACTATTATTTGAAAAAAGAACTCCTGAAGATCCGGCAAAAAGTCCGTTCCAGAAAACGACCACACTATATACAGTAATGTGGGTATTTAATCTGCACTATATGTTGTTGCAGGCGAGGACTCCTGCGCTCCAAAAAAGACTTTTTGCCGAATCGTCACTCCTGGATTAGCATTTAACGAGGCTATTCAGAGGGGAATATTGTTACTGTCAATTGAAGTTCTCAAAGAATTGGCAGAAGTGTCGAGCCGGGAAAAATTTGATCTTTATGTAAACAGAAAGATTCGAGAAGAGTTTATAAAAGATCTCATAAAGGAATCTTTATCTATAGAGGTCAAAGATAAAGTTCAAATCTGTAATGATCCAAAGGATGATATGTTTCTTGAACTAGCCATTAACGGTCATGCAACACATATCATCTCGGGAGACAAGGATATGTTAAAAATTCAATCATTTCATGGAATTCCAATATTAACAGCCAAACAATTTCTAGGAACTCTTTAATTGTAGAAGACATTCTGGCAAAAAGTCTTTAATTGTGGTGCAATTGTGGTGCGGGCTTCTAACCTGCAACAATATACAGGGCAGGCAAGATACATTCACCAATATATGTACAATCACTCAAGGCTTAATTGTACTTTTTGCCGGATCGTTATAGAAAAAAAATTACTTTTCTACTTGACCAAACGGTGAGGGAATGGTGGGGTGGCCTTCTTCACGCATTTGCTCTACATAACGTTTTCGGAACTGCAAAAACACCCCGGTATATTTGCGATAATCGGCATAGGCCCAATCCATCGGTTGAAACTGTTTGTTTTTGTAGATCATCTCAATTTCAGCAAACACTCCATCTCCCAAATAGATTTTATGGGGAAGCGTTTTAACGCTGGTTAACACCAAGTGATAGTAATTGATATAACCGGGATCAAGATTGATGGGGCGCTTGCCATCCCGCGCCAATTCGCTCTCCAGGTCAAAGCAATAACGTTTGTATTGTTTGATTTCTGAAGGATCGATTACGTTTTGCAAAACAGCGAAGGTTCGTAATAAATCAAGACCCATTTCATCTTCATAATAATCGGTTTCATGAAAAGAGAACGAATCACTAAGCCGCTCGACCGGGTTCAGTTCATTACCGATACGTTGCAGTGCTTCATCCAGTGCGCTTTTCTCGTGGTAGAGAATGCCGAGAAAGGGTTTCACCGGTTCGATTTTGGAAATACGTCTCATAGCAGATACTCATCTTTAATAATTTTCTATCGGCAAAAAAAGATTCAATAGCATTAACAAAAGAGGGAGGGTGATAAAGCTTATTAGACTGCTCACCACTATACATAGGGCGGTAAAACGTTTCTCTTTGTTACTGCCATAAAAACAAATCAATACCGCGCCAAGAGTGCCTGTAGGCGCACCGGCCGCCAAGATCGCACTGCGCTGCATGGCCGTATCGTCAAACCCCATTAAATAGGTGATCCCAATTGCCAAAGCGGGTGAAAGCAGCAAACGGCAAATCAGGCAAAATACAATCCCTCCTAACAACATCAGGTATTCCTGCGCCCGCATCATGAAAACATACCGCCCCACAATAATGCCTACGATCAACAACGCCAGATTCATGGTCGTATTCAAGAGCGATTCGATCACGGTCATAATCTCAAACGGGAGTGTTACCTCATTTGACGATAACACAACTCCCAATAGCAGTGCATAGGGAAGAGGGGTTAGGAAAATTTTTAGCACATCTTGGCCGATTCGCTCTTTTTCTACACAAAGATACACCCCAAACACTGAAAACAAAATCAAATGGTAAAAGATGAGAATTTGAGTGGATTGCACGGCTTGCGAAGGCTCACCAATAAAGGGCTGCACCCCCCGCAAGGTAAACATATTGACCAGCAAGATATTGAGCAGATACAAATGGCGGGTGCGTGTGGGGGTGTTTAACCAATACAAAAGTTGTGAAACCAAGATATACAGCAATCCGCTATGAAACAACATATAAAAAAAGAGCATGGTAAATTCATGTTCGCTCACCGGTTGGCCCAATCCCTGGCGAAACAGAAATGCGGGCGCAAAGGCAAACACACAAACGATCGCGAGTGTCCGGTCATCCAGCCTATCGATCAAGCGCGCAAGGGCAAAGCCAAGGAATACAATCAACAGGGGAAACAGAATTTTCACTACAATTGGCAGATTTATTGAGACCATATCAATTACTCATCACGATTCGTTAGATGCAATAGTAATTTCATATCTTTACAAGATATTATAAAGCAGCAATCAGTATAAGAAGATTCTGCAAAAAATCTTTTTTGGAGCGCAGGTCATAGACGCGCCTTGGTGGGCGTCCTCGCCTGCAAC
>CAZEZQ010000366.1:0-5999 GCA_964516245.1 uncultured bacterium
CGCCCATTTCATGCTGATCTTTACCCACAAGTTTGGGGAACGTTTTTTGCCCCCCCCTTATTAAGAGGGGTAAGCACCACAGGGGCTGGGGGGATTCGGCGGTATGAAAAAAGCCAGATCCCCCCTAACCCCTCTTAATAAGGGGGGAATACCAAATGCACATTTTGTGGGTAAAGATTAAAATTGGGAGGGGTTAGTGCATAGATGGGTCAATCAACCAGACCATCCTACAAAATGTCTTTCAGGGATTGCAGCAATAGGGTTACGTTTCGTTTTTGCGAAGAGTAGCCCATTAAGCCGATGCGCCAGACTTTGCCTTTGAAGTCGCCCAAACCGCCGCCGATTTCGATGCCGTAGTCATTAAGCAAGGTTTTGCGCACAGTGGCGTCATCCGCGCCGTTAGGAATGGTGACGGCGTTGAGAGTGGGCAATTGATGGCCCTCTTGGGCGGCATAGCCGATGCCCAACTCTTTCAGCCCTTCGCGCAGCAACTGCGAGTTTTGGCGATGGCGTTCAAACCGGGCCTCCAAGCCTTCTTCGACAATTTCGCTGAGCGCTTCGTGTATGGCATAGTTCATCGATATCGGCGCGGTGTGGTGGTAGACCCGTTCGCTGCCCCAATATTGTGAGATCATGCTTAGATCCAAATACCACGATTGCACTTTGGTCTTGCGGTTTTGCAAGGTTTTGAGCGCCGCTTGGTTGAAACTCACCGGCGAGAGGCCCGGCGGGCAGGAGAGGCATTTTTGGGTGCCGCTATATATAGCGTCAATGTTCCATTCATCCACTTTGACCTCGACACCGCCGAGAGAGGTGACCGCATCCACCAAAAAGAGGGCATCATGCTCATGTACGGTTTTTGAGATTTCTTCGAGCGGTTGATGCACCCCCGTCGAAGTCTCGGCATGCACAATTGCCGCCAGTTTCACGTTTTTTAATGAATCTAATTTCTTCTTCACGTCATCGGGTTCAATGATCTTGCCCCAGGGCGCATCTACCGTTTCAACAGTCGCGCCGCAGCGTCCGGCCACATCGGCCATGCGCATGCCGAACACGCCGTTTCGGCACACCAGCACTGTATCACCCGGTTCGACCAGGTTGGCGAAGCAAGTTTCCATCCCGGCGCTGCCGGTGGCAGACATTGGCATTGTCAATTGGTTTTTTGTTTGAAATACTTGGCGCAGCAAATCTTGAATGTTTTCCATGATCTTTAAAAATTCCGGGTCCAAATGCCCGATCATGGGTTTGGCCATCGCTTGCAACACACGGGGAGAACAATTGCTGGGGCCTGGCCCTAAGAGAATGCGTTCTGGTGGATGAAGTTCGGATGAAGACATGAAAAACCTCTCTTATTGTGTTATGATTTCTTTTCACCATTGAATCGAGACGGCAAATAACAAAGTTAAAACAAATTATCTGGTACAACCAGATAGTAATACACGAAAGCGCCTATGAATCAAATGCTGCAGACATTTCAAGAAAAATATGAGGCATTGGCTGGCATTGTACACCCCGTACAATCTTTTGATGAAGCCCTCAAGATCATCGAAGAGATCATTGGCCAAGAAAAAGCGCAAAAGGCCGCTATAGGACCTATGCCGGATGCATGGCGAACTTCCATAGAAAATTTTGGGCAGGATAAGAACTTTCAGCTTACATTCATCGATGATCCAGAGTTGGAATTCCCCCAGGCGATCGACGAATGCCCAGTGGGCATCAGCCGGGCCGATTATGCCATTGCCGACACGGGAACGTTGGTTGAATTCGCCGGCAATGACGCCAGCCGTCTGGTCTCTACCTTGCCCCGTGTCCACATCGCCCTTGTGGAGGAAACGCATTTCAAAACTACATTGGATGAATTGGCTCCTATTATGCGTGAAGCATTCAATCAACACACGGAAAATTACACAGTGACATTCATCTCAGGACCCAGCCGCAGCGGCGATATCGCCATGCAATTGACGCTTGGGGTTCACGGACCGCAAATCTCGCATGTGATTGTTTTACAGAATGAGACCTAAATAAGTAATGCTTGAGGAGAGTTATGCCTGAAGAGAGATATGCCACACTGAACCGGAAAATTCAAACCGCGCTGGATGAAGAACCCAAACGGGATGCCCTCTATACCGCCATGAAACGGGGGCGGGACAGCCGCTCGAAAGCAATGTCGGTTCTTCCTGGTGGCGAAGCGTTTCGTGAAGAAATTCATGAAATCAAAAAACGCTGTGTGCAAGATTCTGATCGTTTGGTCGAGATGTTTTCCAAAAACGCCAAGCAACGTGGAGCCCAGGTTACCTATGCCGAAGACGGTCCACAAGCGGTGAAAGCCGTATTAGAAATCACTCGAAGACACAACGCCAAAACGGTAGCCAAATCGAAGTCACTCACCAGTGAAGAAATTCATATCAATCACCCTATGCAAAAAGAAGGCATACAGGTCACCGAGACTGATCTGGGTGAATTGATCATCCAACTGGTCAACGAGAAACCGTTTCACCTTGTTTTCCCGGCGGTGCATAAATCCGTGCCCGAAGTGGCCGAAATTTTCAAGCGTGAAGTAGAACAGGAAATCCCCAACGATGCCAATGAAATCATGCGCGTGGTGCGTAAGTATCTGCGTCCGATTTTCCTTCATTCTGACATCGGAATGACCGGCGCGAATGTGGGCATCGCTGAAAATGGCGCGATCGTGATCGAAACCAACGAAGGCAACGCCCGTTTGGTTTCGAGCATTCCCGATGTTCACATCTGTATCATGGGCATAGAAAAAATTGTCGAGACTATAGACGAGGCGTTGAAAATGGCCTTGGCCCACCCCATTAGCGCGGTTGGACAAAAACTCACCACCTATGTAACTTTCATGGCTGGGCGCTCTCCACTGGGCAGCGGCAAAGGGCGCAAACCCAGAGAAACCCATATTATTCTGCTGGATAACGGACGCAAACGCATGCGCGAAGACCCCTGGTTTCATGAAGCGCTGCACTGTATCCGGTGTGGGGCGTGTATGAATATTTGCCCCACCTATGGAGTGGTTGGCGGCCATACGTTCGGGCATATTTACCCCGGCCCAATCGGTATCCCTTGGACAGCGCAAGTGCATGGATTAGAAAACGCCGGCAATTTCGCGCCACTATGTATTTCTTGTGGTTTGTGCCAAGAAATCTGCCCCGCCGAAATCAACATCCCTATGATGATTGCCAAAGTCAAGCACGAAGATGCCAAAACCCACGGCCAGCCCTTTGTCAATCGAGCCTTGATGCAGGCTGAAGCAATGGCGAAAATGGGCAGCCGAACCGCGCCGTTGTCTAATTGGCTATTGCGTAATCCAGCATTTCGCTTGATACTGGAAAAAATCCAAGGCATCGACCGGCGCCGCACCTTGCCCTTCTTTTCACGCCATACTCTTGAAAAATGGATGCGCAAGAGACATGGAAAACCGGGAGACTCTTCCAAACGAAAAGTCGCTTATTTTGTCGATATGTATGCCAATTACAATCAACCGGAGCTGGGGAAATCTGTTGTGGAAATGCTGGAAGGCTTGGGATGTGAAGTGGTGTTGCCCAAACAAAAAGCCTGCGGTTATCCTTATATTGGTTATGGCGACCTGGATAAGGCGAAAGAAGTTGCTGAATTCAACCTCCAACAATTTCTCCCCTATGTCGAACAAGGCTATGAAATCGTCGCCAGCGAACCCACGGCGGCTTTTTGCTTAAAACATGCGTATCCCAAACTACTGGATTATCGCGATGATGTGGAAGCGGTTTCAATACACACTTTTGAATTTTTTGAATATCTATTGCGTATTGAAAAAGAATCAGCGGTTACACCCGAATCGCAATTGCAGGGCAAACGTTTTGGGCTTCATCTCTCGTGCCACCAACGTCCTTTGAATGCGGGTGAAGCCTTGCAAGAATGGTTACGCAATCGCGGCGCAGAAGTTCAGGTGATCGAAACGGGCACTTGCTGCGGCATGGCGGGAACTTTCGGCATGAAAAAAGGCAACCTGGGCTACAACCTCTCGCGCGCTGTCGGTGAACCACTCTTCAAACAATTTCTCGAAGCCGAAATCGATGCCATAATTACCGAAAGCAGCGTTTGCCGTATTCATCTTATGGATGGGACGGGTTTGAACGTCTTTCATCCATTGGAAATAATAAAACAAAATGAATGATTGACCAATTCAGCAAAAAGTTATTTTTGCAGCGCAGCCGTCCCCGCCTGCACTTATTTTTGCAGCGCAGCCGTCCCCGCCTGCACTATATGAAGATGCAGACGAAACCTACGCGTATCCATTTAGCCGAATAAAAAAAATTTTCCAGCCCCTCTCTTCGTGACATATGATAGCCAGGGGCAATCGCCCCTGGAAAAATAAAACACAAAACCCCTAGCCCTGTATATAGTGCGAAATAAAAATGTTTTCAGATGGCTAAATGGTTACACGTACGCTTTGTATACGCCTTCATTCTATATTAAAATGCAGGCGAAGACGCCTGCGCTTCAAAGAATTTCTGTTGATGGGCCAGACAACGCGACCCATCCTACACTTTGAAAACAATGGGGAGACAATCAAATGGTTACTCGACGAAATTTCTTGCGTTCTGCAGCTGCATTTGGAGCTTTACCCGTGTTGGGGATGCATACGCAAAACGCTCGAGCCGCTTATGGTGATGTTCTTGCGATTACCGCCGATGGCAGCAATGATGCTTATCCTGTTCTGCAAAACAAGACCGGATTGAAAATCCAAAAGATTGAAACCTTCCACCAAGGGGGCACTCTCGGGTTTGTCAAACTCAGCACCGATGACGGCAGTGTGGGGTGGGGCCAGGTTTCCACATACGATGCCGACATCAGTGTGGAAGTGCTCCATCGAAAAATCGCCCGCCATTTTCTCGGCAACGATCCTGCTGACTTGGGGATCCTTGTGGACCGGGCGATCGAAGCCAATTACAAATACCCCTGGTCGTATGTATGCCGCGCGCTTTCCGGCGTCGATACCGCCGTTTGGGATCTTTTGGGCAAGCGCGAAGGCAAGAGTGTATGCGAACTTATTGGCGGGAAACCCCGTCCCTTCCCTGTTTATGGTTCCAGCATGAGCCGTTCGATTACTCCTGAAGATGAGGCTGCCCGTCTCAAAAAACTGCGCGATGAAAAAGGCTATACCGCGTTTAAGATCCGCGTTGGAAGCGTGAACGGCCACAACCAAGACGCCTGGCCGGGACGTACGGAAAAGCTGATTCCTACAGTGCGCAAAGCTGTGGGTGATGATGTCAAAATGCTTGTAGACGGCAATAGTTGTTACACCCCGCCGAAAGCCATCGAAGTGGGCCGTTTGTTGGAAGAACACCATTACGTTCAATTTGAAGAACCATGCCCTTATTGGGAATTGGAATGGACCGCCCAAGTGACAGAAGCGTTAGACATGGATGTATCTGGCGGTGAACAAGACAACGAACTCGCCACTTGGCGGCGCATGATTGAAATGAGAGCAGTGGATATTGTGCAACCCGATATTCTATATCTCGGAGGGCTTACCCGAACATTACGAGTGGCCAAAAAAGCAGCAGAACACAAATTGCCTTGCGTCCCTCATTCGGCAAACCGGGCGATGGTCACTTTATTTACCTTGCACGCTATGGCAGCGATTCCCAACGCCGGTGGTTACGTTGAGTATTCCATTGAAGACTCCCCCTGGAGTGACAATCTTTTTTCACCTGGATTTGAGGTGGCCGATGGGAAAGTCGCCATTCCAGATCAACCGGGCTGGGGTGTTACGGTTAATGCACAATGGCTTGAGAAGGCACAGCACAGGTCAAGTCAATCATAACCAAAGATATTTAAAATTTCTAAATGTAGGGGCAGACCCCAGTGTCTGCCCCGAATGCTGATTTCACTAAAGATATAACCATTCTGTGAGTGTTTTTCGCACAATTCACAAGTAAAAATCTAACCAAAGATATTTAAAATTTCTAAATGTAGGGGCAGACCCCAGTGTCTGCCCC
>CAZEZQ010000367.1:0-5982 GCA_964516245.1 uncultured bacterium
TATAGAGCAGGCGGGACGCCTGCGCTCCAAGATATGGTATCATAAAACGGTAAAATATACTTTTTGCCGGAATGTCAGAATAAGGATGGGTCACGTTGTCTGCCCCATCAATTTCTGGATGATTGTATTCGGTTAGCAATTCTGGCAGGAACAAACTTACCGCAGAGCCTCTATAATTTCATGCACCGACAGTATATCGGTCACACGCACTCCGAAATTTTCTCCGATCACAATCATTTCCCCCCGGGCGAATCCCCGCTTATTCACTAACAAATCAACCGGTTCACCATTGAATTTGTCTAGTTCGATCACAGAACCGGCCCCCATTTCCAATACATCTTTTACAGTCGATTTGGCTTTCCCTAACTCGACACGTATTTCCAAATTCAGGTTGAGTATGATTTCCAGATTGGTGGTATCGGAAGGATATTCAGTTTGCTCGAAATCTTCAAAAACCGCTTTTTGAACGGGCACATCTTCATCCAGCATGGGCGAACGCCTCATTTTCGATTGCTTTTTACTTTTGGTGGACGTACGGCCAAAATCGTGATCGAATGATGTTTGCTTGGCGGTAGATGAAGCCGCTTCTTGATATTCAGGCTCTTCTTCGGCAGATTCATCCTGTCCACCCAGCCCTGCTTTTAAGAGAGCATCTAGTTCTTCTTGTGTTAATTTTTCAGTCATGGGTTTTCCAAAACCCTATACTATGTAGTTTTCCACGCCTATGTGGTTTTCCATGCGAATAAAACGGCTTCGCGAATTAGAAATTATTATTATTGTAACATAGTTTGAATTTGCGTCTATAATCTTTATTGAAAATCATTTGGTTTTCATGGAATGAATAAGAGGAGTGAAACATTTAGAGTTTTAATTTTTTCTTGAGTTTTTGATACACTTCGTAAGCATAGCGAAAAATCGCATCGTAATATTCATTCCATTCATAATAATGGTTTTTGAATCCTTCAGGAGTGATCAACGACCGTCCCAACGACTCCGCCCCTCCTTTGAAAGGCGTTAACTCTTTGGCAATCCCAATGTATTGAACTCCATAGCCGATAGGAAATGGATAGGGACAATTCGGCGGTTCGGGACCTTTATGCTCGATGCGCACCACACCAATCATTTTTACATGACTTAGCTCCAAACCCACTTGATCGTAGGTCTCCCGTCGAAATGTAATTTCAGGCGATTCTCCCACATCGATACGGCCCACGATGATTTCCCACCCTCTTCCAGGGATATTCGCCAAAACCAATTTGTCGTTGTAAAACACAAATCCACCGGCAATACTGGTGAGTTCTGGTGGGGGCAAATGTTCTGTTGCCTCAAACGAAATAATGCTATTGGGTCCCCACTTGGTGGTTGGAAATTCGCGTTTCGGTGTCTTGCTTTGCCCTTTTGAATTTTGCGATAGCGGCTCGCCATGTTTGGTGGTTTGTTTGGTAGAGACTTTTTTATTCGATGTAGGTTTGCTTCGAGCAGCCTTTTTTTTGCTCGAACTGGTTTTAGACTTCGAAGCACTCTTGGATTTGGTAGATATTGCTGATTTGGTTTTGCTGGATTTTTTTGCTGTCGTTTTTTTGGCAGTTGCCTTCTTGGCAGAGGCTTTTTTTGCGGATGTCTTCTTAGTTGTCGTTTTCTTCACAGAAGATTTTTTCGCCGAAGCTTTTTTCTTGCTGGATGTTGTTTTTTGGGCTGTTTGATTGTTTTTTACTGAAGATTGCTTTTTGGCTGTAGTTTTCTTCTTGGAAGTTTGGGGGTTGGACTTCGGACTCTTCGCAGAACGTTTTTCGTTCTGATTCTTGTTTTTTGGCTTCGCAATTTTCTTTTTGCTTTGCTTTTTAATCGCCATTTTCGAGCCCGTCTCGGCCTCTTCTACATACATTGTGCAAAAAGGGATCAATCGTATAATTCCGAATGTCCATTTTCTATAATATGATAGTGCTTATGTGGAATTCTCATAACCTCAAAGTTAAATTATATGCGATTTCATGTCTTTTTTTCAATAGAAATAATTGCTTATTGTTGATTATAATACAATAATAAGAAGCCAATCGTTAAAATATATCAAGAACCTTTTCGTAAAGTTATTTAACTAAATGAAATATTTTATTACGCTATTTGTACTCATACTCTCTATCACAATTGCATTGTTGGCGCTGAAAAGCGGGATATTTACTTTCATAAATCCATCTTTTTTAGATACTTATCCCTTATCGCTGTCAATAATTTGCTTTTTCGAAACAATAATCCTATTATTGATTAGTATTCCTTTCATTTGGTTCTTCACAAAAAAGCTTAATCCCCAGTCATTTTTTTCCAAGACTTCAAAAATTGCAATCCCCATCTTGCTTATAAGTAGTTTTGTTTTGGCTTCGTTATTTATCTTTTCTTTCAACAGCAATCAAAAAACTTTTCCAAACGATACAGTTCGTCTGGTTGTTATTGGTTTGGATGGAGCAACATGGGATCTGATAGAACCTTGGATGCAACGAGATGAGTTAATAAATATTCACTCATTTTACAAACAAGGGGCATATGGTGAGCTGAAAAGTTTAGAAACCATGCGCTCGCCTTCTTTATGGACAACGATATGTACCGGTCAAAGCCCCAAAAATCATGGTGTGGAAGGGTTTTTCTCAACCCGCAGTGATTTGTGCGCACCCCGGGTTTGGGATATTGCCCAAGCCAATGGCCAAAGTGTTGGGTTGTATGGCTGGTTGGTAAGCGAGGCCTATCTAGACCCTTTTGCATTCGTCATCCCTGGGTGGCTGGCGCGCACTGCAGAAACCGTTCCACCCCGTTATGTTCCAGTGCAGGAAATACGTTTGGAACAGGGGGCTCATGCCGAGAAATATCAAGCACTTGAGTCTATATTGGCCAGTGTGGGCGCGGGGGTAAGAGCCAGCACCTTCGATCAATTGTTGTATTTTTACACTTTGGATTATTTCGGCTTAAGCGAAGAAGAACGCCTTGCCAGAAAACAGTTGGCCGAAGTAGACCTGCATACCGATGCCTTTTTGCATGCATTGCGAAATCACAAGCCCAATGTGGCAGCCTTCTCGTTGTATGGTACAGACAAATTGGCTCATCGCTTTTGGCATTATATGCGGCCACAAGATTTTGAAAATATGGAGACCACCACCAACACATTTTTGAAAAACGCACTATTTCGTTATTACCAAAAAGCAGATCGGGCCATCGGTAGAATTGTTAGCAAGTTGCCTGAAGATTGCACAGTGATTCTCCTATCCGACCATGGCATGAAAGCCGATACCGCCCTGTCCAAACGGTATTTTCTGAATACGCCCGCATTGCTTGGCGCACTCAACGCAGAATCGCTTGTCAGCTACGCCAATTTGCCGGGAGAAACCCAGCTGAGCCTGAAAACCAACGATGCGGAAGAAATCGCTTCACTATTGAAATCATTACACCAAATCAAATGGCCTGAAGGCCACGAACCGGTTTTCCGCATCCAAGCCAATGAAGATGGAACGATATCGGTCCGTTCGAACTTTTCTATGAGCTGGCATGAAGACTCACCTATACTCATGAATCCATTTTTGAAGATTGGAGAGCAGAAAATCTCAAGCCAGAAATTGTTTCATTTGCGTACATTTTCTGCCAATCATGATCGTGATGGAATCGTGTTATTCAAGGGTCCCAACATTCAGCCGGGGCGTTTGGCTACACCCGCCAGTTTATACGACATCGCGCCTACCCTGCTCTATTTGCTTGACTTGCCTATTAGCCAAGAATTGCCTGGACAAATCGTACAAGAAGCAATTGATAAAGAATATTTCAACTCAAACCCTCCTCACTATGTAGAAGAATTCCCACCGCTTCAAACCACCAGCGAACCACCCGGCCGCCCAATGGATTCACTTTACGAACGCTTGCAAAGTGTGGGGTATGTGGATTAAGCTTCGCATTTGTGGAAAAAAGCGTTTAAACTGTATAAGAAGAAATTTGTGGAGCTCTTTCATTATGAAGAATAAACTCTGGCTGAAATGTTCGGCTGTGGCCATCAGCTTCTACTTGATTTTGTACATCTTTTTGGCCCAATATTATGGCTATTTCAACCCCTGGCTGATCGTGATTCTTGCCCTGTTAACCATTGGAGACATTTGGGGATTGCATTGGTGGATCGAAAAATATGATGATGAAGACTCTGATGAGTATCCCTAAAATGAAATGGCATTACGAAATGGATTGAAGTGCGAAAGAAACGTAAAAAATGGATAATAGACAGATTCTAAAGTAAAAGAGGAACCATGAATCATGAACAAAAAGCTACAGAAAAAACGCCAGTCCTCCAAGATGCAAAAATCTGCTTCCCAGATTCTCTCCAAGAATGAAATTCGAAATTTGATTACCACAGACATTATCATCTCATTCGAACCCATTGAAAATGAATGGTCGAGACAAATCCCAGATGAAGTGAATCAACAGATACCGGAACTTCATCAGTTGTCCCAAGTGAATCCAAAAGAAGCCATTGATCGATTGCAGACATTAAAAGAGAAATATCCCAACGTCCCGATTTTGTACAATTATCTGGGGATGTCATATTCGAAGATCAATCCAGAAAAGGCCAAAGAAATCGCTTATGAAAATTATAAAAACAATCCCCGTTATCTGTTTGCCAAACTCAATTATGCGGAAAATTGTCTTCGTGACGAAAACATCGACCGCATCCCTGAGATCTTCGAAGAGAAATACGACTTGAAATTGTTGTATCCGAACAGAGATACTTTCCATTATTCGGAAGCAGCCGGGTTTTTTGGGGTACTGGGTTTTTACTGGGCCAAAAAAGGCATGTGGGAACAAGTGAACATAGCCTATGACATTTTGCAAAATATAGACCCCGACAATGAATATGCCACTCGGTTGGAAAGTGCGCTTTACTTTCAAGAGATGACATCAAAATTGTACAACTGGTAATCGATTTCCCCTAAGGATGCCAAGTTAGGTTGCCAAATGGATGGAGTGGGTTTGGCAATCTTGCGGGGTTATACGTTTTTGGTTTTTTTTTGTCTGAACCAGGATCGCCTGGATAAAGGAGGATAACCAGGATGACGACACCCCTTGCGGGGTGTTAAAGGTCATGACGCGCCGTAGGCGGGCAAGCGTTGTGTAGGTTGGATTTGATATATATGGCTCAAACTGATTAATCATTTCAAGCTAAAAGATTTTTTGGTATGCGATTTCTTTTTTAGCGATGCCATGAGGTACGAAAGTCCAACTTTCGATATAGTGTAAAAGGATCACAGTATTGAACATTCATTGTATTGCAAACATCTGGGAGGTGACGGTTTTGTCTTTGTTTCGATGGTTTTGAAACTTCGGTTGTAACTACGCATCGATCACTCTCTGCTATTGCATACGCAATAAGGAAAGGATCACGGCCAAGTTGCTCAACCTCATCATCGGTAAGATCGCTTGCATACCCTTTTTCAATAACTTCTTGAACCAGCTCAATATTAACCTCTTCTTCTAATTTGAGTGAATTGATGGTTGAGGTTTGTTGCATCCAATCGTAGAGTGGATCTTTTTCTCCGCTTCCTCCAACTTTCTTGTGTCCAGGTTTAATTTCTTCAATAATTTCCATAGGAATTTTTATATGATTCAAAGCACCCATATGTTGAAGCCAGTCCCAAAATTCTGGTACACGCTCTATTGGATAATAATAATCATTCGCAGTAATCAAGACATTGGCGTCAAGAAGATATAACATTAATTGTCTCACGATGCAGGCAAATCTCTTAGAAGGGGTTCTACATTTCTTGGTTTGACACCAAGAATCATTCCTGCTTTTGTTGTTGATAATGTACCCTCATGCAGTGTACGATTTACCAGACTCGTTAATGCCCGGCCGAGGCGATGGCGCCGAACCATATAATAAGTCGGCCCATTGTCGTTATTCTTTTGTTGTGCTTTCAAATATTGTTTTTGGCGATACCACTCCTGCCGGAATTGGTT
>CAZEZQ010000368.1:0-5959 GCA_964516245.1 uncultured bacterium
GCACACTCTTCGTGAGTTTTTCGGCAAGACCAATGTATTTCTCAGCCTGGTGAATTGGTATCAAATTTTTGGGGACCGCATGAAAGAAATCTATGAAGACCCCGGCGATCATGCCGGCGATATGGAAACCAGTGTTGGTTTGCATTTCTGGCCCGATTTGGTGGAATTGGAAAAAGCTGATGACGGAAGTGAACGTGAATCCCGCATTAATGCGATTCGCAAAGGCTGGGCGCAAGTCACCCGCCCCTGGCACATCACCACCAGCAACTCCGGCTGCGGCAATCCCCATCCGGCCACAGCGGAAAAGGGCAGACATACCGTCAATTTGGTTACCGACCGGATTGCCAAGTATCTGAAAGACCTGTCTGAGGCAGAGATGGATGAGATGTTTCCGTATTGAGGTAAAACATTCAAAAACAAATAAAATTACAATTCATCATATCAAAAATTCATTAATTCATTACAATAGAGTAGCAGGAATATATTGACACAATAACTACTTGTTTCTTTTAATAGGATATGTAATTAGAACAAATAATGAAACCAATTAGATTTTCTACACATGCAAGTTCAAGATTTCAGATGCGTGGTACTAGCGAAAAGGAGATAATTGACACAATTCATTCTTCAGAATGGAATGTTGTAAAAAATGATCGATTCGATTGAAGAAAAAATTATTATTATGGGAAAGAATGGAATGGTAAAATATATGAGACTAAACAAGTTAGACCGATATTTGTTGAAGAAGAATATGAAATTGTCATCATTACAGTTTACGTCTATTTTTTTTAGAGGTATGTCTAATGAAAATTACTTACGATCAAGAAGTTGACGCTTTATACATTCAATTTAAGGAAACCACTGTCACCACAAAACATTTATCAGATGAAATCGCTGCAGATTATGATGTTGAGGGTGCCTTGGCAGGAATAGAAATATTGGATGCAAAAAAAATGTTCAATGATCCAAATATTTTTCAACAAATCACTTTTGAGAATCTCACAACATAATGGGAATGGGAATTTTAAAATGTTAGGTCAAACAACGTGACACAACCTACGCTACTGCTTCTTCTATAGGGCGGAGAGATTTGTTTTCTAACACCAAATGCCGGTCAGCTTTTTTCGCGAAATCCAAATTGTGAGTCACCATTACAATTGTTAAATCTTTCTCCCGCTGCTGAACTCGTATCACATTCATCAGGTCATCGCTGGTTTTGGGATCAAGATTGCCGGTAGGTTCATCCATAAAAAGAATATTGGGACGATTGATCATGGCTCGGGCCACCGCCACGCGCTGCTGCTCGCCGCCAGACAATTGGCTGGGCTTGTGACCGGCCCGGTCTGCAATCCCTAAATCAGTCAACAATTGACGTGCCCGGTTCCATACTTCAGTGGTGGCAGTTCCCGCCATCATGCCCGGCAATGCAACATTCTCCAATGCGTTAAATTCAGGCAAGAGATGATGAAATTGAAAGACAAAACCAAATTCCAAATTGCGCATTCGGTCTTGTTCGCGGGAATATAAATTTGTGAATGATTTATCCAGATAGGAGATTTCACCTTCCGTTGGCAAATCCAAACACCCCAACAAATGCAGCAAAGTCGATTTGCCGGAACCGGATTCCCCGGTAATGGCCAAAAATTCTTTTTCATATACCTCCAGCCTCAGATTGTTTAAAACTTCGAGTGATTCGTGACCGCTGAGGTACACTTTTCGAATGTTTTCACATCGCAGCAAACAGTTTGAATATCGATCATTCATTGCCAGCATCCAATTTACGGTTCAAGCGCCGTTGTATATCCTGCAAGCGAACGGTAATGCGCCGAATATCATTCTTCAAGTTATACCGTTCGGCAATCTGCAACGCTTTTTGATAATACTCTTTGGCAGCTAACAGTTTGTTCAATTCAGTCGCATACAATTCAGCCAAACGTTGGATGATATTATACAATCCAGGGTTCAGTTCCAAAACGTTTTCATACATCTGAGCGGCCGCTTCAAATCGCTGTTGGTCTTCGTATATCCGGCCAAGGTATCGCATAGATTCTTCATTGGGTAGTTCATCGTTGCTTTCGTTGATGTGCAGCTGTTGTTTAAAGTGTTGTTCCGCTTGCTCGTAATTGGCGGCGACATAATCCACAATTCCCGCCAGATTTTCAATGCCATCACGAGTGGGATCCACAACCCGCAGTTTTTCCACCATTGCGCGGGCGGGATTGGATTGATGTAGTGTGAGATAATTTCGCGCTAGAAAGCGGTAAGTTTCAGGAACACAATAGGTTTCTTTCGAGCGTTCAAGCAGATTGGTTGAACGGTGAACATACTCACGGTCGTTTTCGTATTGATACAAATGAGCATAAACCCGCCCCAAGTCATAAAGGATCTCTCCCGATCCCGGGTATCGGGACGAGGCGGCTTCCAAATAACGTTTGGCATTGAGCAGATGTTTGTAACGGGCTGCGCTATTACCGGCATCCAGTTTGTTCATCTGTTCCAATTCATATTGCGCATCGTTTTGTAAATGGGAAGCGGTGAAATGATTCGTAATGAGATAGGTCCCCATCCCATAAGACAAAAGTATCAAACAAGCGAATACCCATCGGAACCAAGAAGGCAGAGTAAAAACAATTGAATGCGATGATGTATGAAGAATTCCCGCAAGCCCCAATCCAAAAAATAACGCACTGGCCGGGAGTCTCAGTGGAAAATCGAACAAACAGAAAATACCCGCAAGAACAATTGTGGCCAGCGAAGCGGCTGAAATGTGGCGCTCCAAACGGCATTGTTGATAGGAAAAGATTGTGAGAATGATTTTCACGATGGAGTGAATCAGAAGTAAAAGAAACAAAGCAAAACCAATAATACCCAATTCAGCAAGATATTGCAGATAATCATTATGAGCCCGGTCTGATCGAATGGTGTTCATTTGTTTGGTGATATTCTGCACCAACAACGTGCCCGCTTCTTGCGCTATTTCATGGACTTCATGCAAAAAGTTTGGCGCATAACGGTCGATTCCCTGCCCGAATAACGGCGCTTTGCTCCACATTTGAATGCAGGCGTTCCACATCAATGGGCGAGCGCGCAGGCTTGCATCCCGCAATTCAAAAGCATGTTGGTATCGTTTCATCACGGAATGCATAGGGCCGTCTTTTGATTCAATCGTGTAAACGCCAGCAATTAAAATAATGAAAACGATACAAAAGATGGCAATGGGGGTTTTCACTCGGTTCAACCATCGCAATAAACTGCTGTATTTGTTTGCGTGATACAACCCAACCAAACTAGCAATGAATAGGGCGGTGGGAATCAATCCGGCCCACACACCACGGGTTTGGGTATATAGCAAGGTATACAATACCGCCAGCATATAGAGCATACACAATACCATGAGCCACTTGCGCTTAACCTGAAAATATACCAGTACCAACCAGACCAAAAACAAAGAAGCATAGCTCGCGTAATAGTTTGGATTCGCAAGCGACGACCATATCATACCGCGTTCTTCTCCGATTAAATCGCTATGCCAACGCCAATCTTTTCCTAGTATCCACTGCAGATAGATAAATTGATCAAAGGTATTGCCGATAGCCAATATAATCGGCCCCAGCTGACCCAACACCGCTAGAACGATCAAAATCAGAAATTGTCGGGTGGTTGTGCAAGTGTAAGCAATGAAAAGAGCAAGCATGGCCCATACGGAATTTCGAAGCGCCGCTTCGGTGGCGAAACCAGGAAAAGGATCAAAAAACGCGCGAAGAATCAAATAAAGTATCCACAACCATAATACTATTGATAAAAAATCAAGATTGATTCTGCTGCGTTTTCGCAAAATCTCCGGCAAAGAGAGCAATCCGCCCAGTAGAACCATGTAGATAAAAATACGGTATTTGCTATCCGGCCCGGCACTGACTCTTATGTTCAAATCGACAAGAGTTGGAACCAACAAGAAGAGGGTCCCCAACAAAATGAATCGAGCGTGATTTATCATAAGAAGTACTTTATGCATGGTTCAACAACCGTTGATAAAACTGAATCGTTTTATCGGCGATAAGGTCCCAAGAAAAATGGGTTTGAGCATCCTGCCCGGCTGCTTGGGCCAATTCATGAGCCTTCTTTGGGTCCCGTAGCATTTCCACTATGGCTTGAGCAAGTTCTGAAGAATTGTCGGGTTTTACCAACAATCCATTCTTGTTGTGTTCAATAACTTCAGCCAATCCTCCTACATCGGTTGCAATCACCGTTTTGCCCATCGCCATCGCCAAGAGCAGCACAGCGCTTTGATCAACTGAGCGGTATGGCAAAGGCACAATATTCGCTTCCGCAAAGATTCGCGCCAGTTCTTCATCTGGGTGATACTCCAAACGGATATCCACACAATCATGCAAACCCAGTTCATCAATTTGCTTTTGATAGCGTTCAAAGGGCTCCAATGCCTGGCCCGCGATGATAAGGCGTACATCAGGAACCTGTTTTTTCACCTCCGGCATAGCTTCAAGCAATAAATCCAATCCTTTGTAAGGCCGAATATTCCCAAAAAATAAAAGTGTTTTGAAAGCATTTTCTTTTGTTTCAACATGCTTTTTCTGAGACAAAAAGCCGTATTCACCCAATGGAATAACATCTGTTTGTGCATGGATATAGCTAAATTCTTTGAGAAATTGCTCTTTAGAAAAGTTCGTATGAAAAATCAACCCCTGCATTTTCTTGTAAATTTTTTGGTATACCACTTTGGATGAATTCTTTTGTTCGTGCGGTAATACATTATGAACGGTGAACACCCAAGGAGGGATTCGCACTGGAAAAGCCCGCATCAAGGTTAACACCAAACGGGCATGGGTGGTGCTTTGCCAATGAACATGTGTAATATCCCTGCGAATCATCATGCAGGTTTTGAGCAAGCGAATAAATGGAGTTTGAACTCCTCTGAATATTTTGTGAACGGTAACAGGACCGTCAATCTCGGGTAGATTCCAGCGGCGGGCTGTTAAAATATGGCTTGGAACATCTTTTTTGGCCAAAGCATTGGCGAGAGCATAGGTATAATGGGCAATTCCGCCAGCACCTGAAGGTTCCACAAAAAGAATAGTTAGATTTTGCTTATCTTGCATCATATTTTCATTTTACTCGAAATATCGATATACATTTAATGTCTCGCGGGCGGCTTTATCCCACGAAAAATTTTTAACGTGTTCCAATCCTTTTGTTGACCAACAAGTCCGTTCGGGCGATTTCCACAACCGGCTAATGGCAGAGGCCCACTCATCCAGGTCCCAGCCATTAAGCAAAATCCCCCCATCGGCGACAATTTCGGTAATGGATGAATGATTCGGGGCAATCACCGGTGTTCCGCATGCCATAGACTCCAATCCCGGCAGCCAAAATCCCTCATAAGTTGGTGTAAGTATTGAAAATTCTGCGGCAGAGATGTAAAGCCGCATTTCTTCCATATCTTCCACATACCCTACAAATCGAACCCGGTCTTGTAGATTTAACGCTTTATGAGTCTTATAAATATCCTCGTAGAGCCAGCCGTTTTTTCCCACAACCACCAAAGTGGCGTCTTCACCCGTTTTCTCCAACCAATGATGAAAGGCTTTGAATAGAAATGGATAATTTTTGCGTGGTTCCAACGTTCCGACCGCGATCATGTAACCATTGGCCAGATTTTTTTCTTGCTTAAAGCGTTGGATTTTTTCTTGGTCAGTGATGGGGTAATACTCAGGCCCTGCCGCCTCATGAATGGGAGTAATTTTTTCTTCCGGTATGTTAAGCAAATTGATTACATCATTTTTCGTATTGTGTGAAACTGTGATGATATGATCGGCTTTCCTCGCCATCATCGGAACGAAATAATTCCAAATCAATCGAGACCAAATTTCTTTTTGTTCGGGGAACAAAATCGGCGAAAGATCGTGAATCGTAAGAATGCAGGGACCCCGATAGATAAGAGGGA
>CAZEZQ010000369.1:0-5958 GCA_964516245.1 uncultured bacterium
TTGTGCCTAACACCCAAAATCAACACAAGAAAGACCGCCAAATTCAGCCCCTCACACTTGGCGGTCTGTCCATTTAAGAATAACAGATCAACTGAGCGCGGGTGCCAAGGGTAAAATGCTGTTTATTTTACCTTTGGCAACCAATCTACACTGGGCATCCGCGACCCGCCATCGAGGGCGCTATGACGTCAGATTTAGTTGTGTATTCATCTAAGATTGTTCTTTGTCGCCATAGTGGTGTTGAAGTTTGTTTACCAATTCAAGGCCCCGCTGTTTGCTGCCTTTGCTTGCCATAACTTTAAATCGGTTTTCGGCATCAAATTCAGTTAAAGCCATTATCGTGAATTCTTCATAGAGCTTATTAATGCTTGTATTTCTAGAAGCTGCCAGTTCTTTAATCCGTTTATGTGTATCGTCTGGAAGCCTTACTGTGATTGTTCCCATAATTTCTCCTTAATAAATTTGTCAGGTGTAACAATCTTCAAATTTTTAAATAGTAATCCTCCACTTTTAAGGTCTTTAATGTTTTTTGTGATGATATAATGAGCTCCTCCAGCCACTGCTAGTTCAATGATATGATTGTCAGCCTCGTCCTGAAGATTGGGTCTCCATTTGTAATATATTTTACACCACAAGCAGCATTTCATATATGCTTGAAGAAATTCTTGTCTTTCCTCTTCAGTTAAAACACATGATTGAATAAAGCCTTGCCTACCGGAAACATCCAAAAGCTCATTAAATAAAGCTTCACCCATAAGCGGTGTAATTTTACTTACAAACACTTTTTCCATAATTATTCTTGGATAACTACTCTCTTTGCTTATCATCGAAGAAATAATGATATTGGTATCAATCACTACTTTTGGCATATCGTTAATAATGAAAGTTTTTATAAATGATAGCGTATATGCATGCATAATGGAAGAGGTTCTTTTGGTTTTTTGCCCCCCTTACGGAAGCTAAACTATCACATCAACAGCACATCTTTTTACGTCGGTAATTTGCGGGTCAAACACGTCTGAAGCCATTGTGCCATAGGATCTGTGTTTGAATTTGAGTATGCCCTTTTCTATATTAAACAATGCGGAAAAATAAAAGTGTTGAAAAATATCATTCACATTTGGAATCCAATGGGGAGTTCAATCATTCCAACCAAACCCAAAACCAGCTGCCACCCCGCTGGACGCCCGCTGGCCGAAAACAATCAAGCAAAATGGGGTATGGACTGGCCAAAAGCGAAGAAACTAAAAAAGAAATACAAAGAATGGGCAGACCGAGCTGGGGTGCGGCCCTGGCCGGTGAAATGAGTTAAGAAAAATCTCAGGCCCTAAATATTTCTCTCCCAAGATTGCTGATCTTTACCCACAAATTGTGAACTTGGTATTCCCCCCTTGTTAAGGGGGTTAGGGGGGATCAGGCTTTTCTTATTTCACCAAATCCCCCCAGCCCCTGCGGTGCTTACCCCCCTTAATAAGGGGGGCAAAAAACGTTTTCCAAACTTGTGGGAGGAGTGGACGGGTATTTGGTTTCTGATGGTTTGAATGATAAGCTATAAGAAACATGAATAATCACTCGGATGTGATACTATGGCTGACCCAACACTGCCAACCCAAACACTGTTACAAAACGCCGCTGCCGGTGAAACGCTGGTAAACAAGGCGACTGAAGACGAGCGCAAGAAAACCAGGCGTTCAAATGAAAAAGTGCAGCATACGGCGGAGAGAGCCCGCGGAGCGGATGAAGTGCCCGAAACTGAAGAGATTGTGGATGCGGAAGGATTGCCTCACACCGGCAACGACGAAGAGCGCAACCGCCACGCTCAACTCCGGGTGGTGTTGTTGCGTCCGCAAAATGAACAACTGCCTACTACGGAAGAAGCCCTGCCGATCATCGAAGAGACCCATGAAGAACACGAAAACAAACCTGCCCCCAATAATGAAGAACTTGAAGAAGAATACGAGCAAGAAGAACCGCTGGACAATTTAGGCAACCTCTTAAACCGCGAAACATGAAACCAGTTTATATAGATGAAAATTCTACAATCACACCACTCAATCCTATCCATAGTTGGCATGAGTATTAGTCAGATTACTCACGAGCCACTGCTATTGGAGTTCAAGACCGCCAATCCGCCGCGGCGAACAACCCACCACCATTTGGCGGTCTACTTGGCGGTCTTGGCTAAACTCATCCTGAATTCCGCCTGCCCTTCCCGTTGCCATAACCGTATCCATTCCCGTTCCCATTGCCATTGCTGCTGATAGTGGCGGCACGGAAATGGATGGCTTCTTTGGGCAATAGGTCTTGCAGCGACATACTCAGTTCGCGGCTGGGTTGGATGTGGTATTCGGGCTCGACTTCATACTTCACCAAGCCGATTTCGGGCACTTGAACATGCAGCATCACCTTTTCTTTTCCCCGCGATTGCACAAACAAATGCTTTAAGTGGCCGAGTAGTGAATCATCCAATTTGTCACATGAGAGCAATAGGTCCAGCCCGCTGACATAACGGGCCCAGGCTTCGTCCAGTGTGAAGATCTTATCCGCCCGAACTGAAATGGTATCACCGCGCTGGCTGGCCATGCCCTCGATCACCAGCACCGCGTCTTCTATCAACGAGGCCTCCCGCTCTTGCAGCAGGTTGGGCATCACCGCGACTTCCATGCTGCCGGTTTTGTCTTCCAAACTCATGATGGCCATCATATCGCCGGTTTTGGTTTTGCGCTTCTTCACATCCGTGAGAATGCCCATCATTCGCACTTTGCCCAATTCGTCCTGCTCTAACAAATCGGCCACTTTGTCTTTGCCGAACAGTTCGGTTTCGATGGCGTACTCTTCCAGGGGATGGCCTGAAATATACAATCCCAGCAAGCGCTTTTCGTCTTGCAAAATTTCTTTTTTGTCCAGTTCGGGCAAGGGGGCCAGATCGTTGACCTCCGGTTCGCTGGCTTCGTCTTCAAAATCACCGAAGAGCGAATCCTGCCCGATCGCCTTATCCCGCATCATGCCTTGGGCGCGTTCGACCACAGTGGGATAGGCGTCGAGCAGGGTGTTGCGCGTATGGCCCATCGAATCGAATGTGCCTGCGCGAATCAGGCCTTCGAGGGTGGATTTGTTAATCACTCCTGCTCCCATGCGGTTGCAGAAGTTATATAGCGAAACAAAAGGACCGTTTTCTTTGCGTTCGCGGATGATGCTGCGCACCGCGTTTTGTCCTACATTTTTGATTGCCGAAAGCCCAAAGCGAATGCCTTCATCGGTTACTGTGAAGGTATCATTGGATTCATTGATGTCTGGCGGCAGCACATCGAGATTGAAATCTTTGCAATCGTTGATGTATTTCACCACCTTGTTGGTGTCGTTGATATCGGTGGTGAGCAGCGAGGCCAAAAACGCATCAGGATAATGGGCTTTGAGATAGGCCGTGCGATACGTGATCACCGCATAGGCTGCGCTGTGCGACTTGTTGAAGCCATAGCCCGCGAATTGATAGATCAGGTTCCACAAGCGGGTCGAGATTTTGCGGTCGACGCCATTTTGCTCTGCCCCCTTGTGAAAGTCTTCTTCCATCTTATTGAGCAGTTCCACCTTCTTCTTGCCCATGGCGCGGCGCATGATATCTGCCTGGCCAAGTGAGAAACCGGCAATCACGTTGGCGATCTGCATCACCTGCTCTTGATACAAGATGATGCCGTAGGTCTCTTTCAAAATCGGTTCCAGCGTGGGATGGTCATACACAATCTCGGCTTCGCCGTGTTTGCGCTTCACATAATCATCCACCATGCCGCTGCCCAGAGGCCCGGGCCGGTAAAGCGCAATCAATGAGATGATGTCGGTAAAGGTTTCTGGACGCATCTTCTTGAGCAGTTCTTTCATCCCAGTCGATTCCAGCTGAAACACACCATTGGTTTTTCCTTTTGTCAGCAGTTCATAGGTTTTCTCGTCTTCCATCGATACCGCTTCAATGCTGAAATCTTTGTCATAACGCTCTCGAATGATTTCCACCGCCCCATCGATCACCGACAGGTTTTTCAGGCCGAGAAAGTCCATCTTCAGCAGCCCGATCGACTCTAGCACCTTCATCTCGTATTGGGTGGAAATATCCTGCTCTTTGTTGGCGCCCCGCATTAAGGGCGTAAAGTTGGTCAGTTCGGATGGCGCGATGATCACCCCGGCGGCGTGGGTCGAGGTCTGCCGCACCATCCCTTCAATCTTTAAGGCATGCTCAAACAGTTCCCGGTGAATCGAATCTTGATCGCGTATGCGCCGCAGTTCTGGCACTTCGTCTAACGCTTGTTGGAGGGTGACCCCCAAACCATCCGGGATCAATTTCGAAATACGGTCCCCTTCTGCCGCGGGCAAGCCCAACACCCGCGCCACATCGCGAATCCCGTTCTTGGCGCCGATGGTGCCGAAGGTGGCAATCTGGGCCACTTTGTCTTCGCCATATTTTTCCTGCACATAACGAATCACTTCATCACGGCGCTTGTCCGAAAAATCAGTATCGATATCCGGCGGGGAAATTCGATCAGGATTCAAAAAGCGTTCAAACAGCAGCCCATATTTGATCGGGTCGATATCGGTGATTCGCAGCGCATAGGCCACCACCGAACCGGCCGCCGAGCCGCGGCCGGGCCCGACCGAGATATTCTGCTTGCGGGCAAAATCCATGTAATCCCAAACGATCAAGAAGTAGCCGGTAAAATCCTGCCCGATGATGATGTCCAGCTCTTTTTCAATGCGGTCGCGAATCTCATCGGTCACTTCGCCATAGCGCTCTTCGGCCCCCTCATACACAAGTCTGCGCAGATAGTCTTCTTTGCTGGGTTCTTCGGGGGGGATATCAAATGCGGGCATGTGCAATTTGTTCCCGTCATAAATCAATTCCAAATTGCATTGCTCGGCCACCAGGGCGGTGTTTTCCACCGCCTCTTCATACCCCTTCAACGATGCTTTCATTTGATCTTCAGATTTGAAGTACAGTTCCTGGGTGGCGATCTTCATCCGGTTGGGATCACTCATAGTGCGCTTGGTGCCGATGCAGATCAGGCAATCCTGCGTTACTGAATCTTCTGGATTGAGGTAATGCACATCGCTGGTAGCCACCAGGGGGATCGAGAGTTCATCCGAAAGCACTCGCACCCCTTCGTTGACCAGGTCTTGCTCTTTCAGGCCGTTGCCCTGGCATTCCAGATAGAAATTTCCTTCCCCAAATATGCTCAAATATTTTTTGGCCAACTCGCGCGAAGGTTCCAGTTTTTCTTCCATCAACAACTGGGGGATCTCACCCTTGAGGCAAGCCGAAAGCCCGATAATGCCCTCGGCATATTCGGCCAGCACTTCGTGGTCGATGCGCGGTTTGTAATAAAAGCCCTCCAACTGCGCGATAGAAGACAGTTTCATCAAGTTTTTATACCCGGTTTCATTTTTCGCCAACAAAACCAAATGAGAGGACGAGCGGTCATTCAGGTCATCAATGCCCGCGTTCGAATTGCCCCCGCTCTTGTCATGGCGCGATTTGGGGGCGACATAGGCCTCCACACCAACAATCGGCTGGATCCCCGCCTCGCGCGCTTTCTGGTAAAACTCCAAAGAGCCATGCATGGTGCCGTGGTCGGTCAGACCCAGATGGCTCATGTTGTATTCTTTGGCTTTGTTGATCAGCCCTTTCAGACGGCAGGCCCCATCAAGAAGGCTATATTCGGAATGAACATGAAGATGGACGAATTTCGATGCAGACATGTAGAAACCTCAACCGGGACACCGTCCATTAACGATTGAATTTATTAAATTTACACTTCAGAAAACGATCAAACTGGACGGTGAAAATTAGAATTCCATTAGAGAAATGACTCTTCAACAATCATACTGAAATAGCAGGTAGAGTCAAGCAAATCTCTTACCTGAAATTTATTTTTTCAATTGGCCTTGTTTTCTTTGTAAAGTGATATTTCGAAT
>CAZEZQ010000370.1:0-5954 GCA_964516245.1 uncultured bacterium
CATGGGGGTGAGAAAGTTCAGACATGGCTGTTCCGATCAATATTGTAATCTAACGCTGCGTAGAAAACGATATCAAATTTTGAAGAACATTCAAGACAAAGATTATAGGCAATCGTTGAATAGCGAACATTTTTTGTTGTTGCCGTTATCCTGGTCAAACAAACTCAATCATTCCGACGCAGTTTCCGTATTTCCACTTTCACCTCTGGCTTCGCGTTGTTTCTTTTTCTGCAACTTCTTACGAACTTCTTCGGGGATGTTATCAGGGTCTGGTTGTATGTCAGGTCCTTTTTTCGGTTCGCCTTTTGCTAAGTAGTAATCTATAAAGCCATACATCATTTCATCCCACGATTGTTCGCCGTATTGTACGTTTTTGGTGGGGTCGGGGTTGTAGGGGTTGTTTTCTGAGTTGTCCCAATGGGCGATGGTGATGATTTTCGAGCCTGCGGGGATGAATTTGGGCTCGGCAAACTCGTAGTAACTCTGCCAATTGAAATCATAACGGGGGACGCTGAGGATGGTTTCAGTTTTCCCATCGGGATACTCCACTTGATATTCAAAACTTTTTCCCCGGTAGTGCATGTGGGGGAACAGGGTTATCGCATAGAGGTCCTTTTTGATGTGATAGGTTCGTTCATAACTGAAATCGGGATCACCGGCGGTGATATTCAAATATTTTTCTCCCAACGGATGCAATTGAACCTCATGTTCGACAGGTTCATCTGAAAAGACCAAACCGACGTACGATTGATCGACGTATTTTCGCCCGGTCGGAGTGTAATGCACTTGAAACACAAACTTGGAACCGGCGGGAACTTTGCGCCCCATCCCTTCTGGGTAACTAAACGCCTTGTCGCCCGGCGCGGCGCCGCAGACCCAGTGCCTACGTGCGTCTTCTTCACCGGCTGGTTTGTAAAACAGAATAATATGATGCACCGCTGGGGTGTCGAACACCACCTGAGAACGCTGCACCCATACATCTTGTTCAATATTCATATCCACCGTATAATATTTATAATCTACTACACCCTGGGCGGGAACCTCAAACGGTTCGGGCAGTTTCACCACCATGTCGGGCTGACCGATGGTCCATTCAGATTTGGGATACTCTTTGGGTTCAGGCAGGTTTTCTTCATCACCATTGGGGCAGCCCGCATCAATCCAAGTGACGATGGTGTTGATTTCTTCTTCGGGCATGCTGTGGTCGTTGGCAAATTCTCCATAACGGGGGTCGGCGTGCCAGGGCGGCATGCGGCGATCTACGATGACTTCTTTGATCATGCCCGCCATTGATTTCACGTCCGTGTAATCCATCCAAGGGAAAAATTCAGCCACAGCGTTGGGCCGGTGGCACTCTTGGCAACGCTTTTGGATGATGCGCGACACCTGCTTGCTATAAGTGATTTTCTCAAGCGGCCGGTCGTAATCTCTGGCAATGATGCAGCCAAGCGCCTTGGTGCGCGGGTTGCTGATTTCTTTACCGGCCAGCAATTCATCCAGAGCGTTTTGCAAATCTGTTTCTTTGGCGCTCAATGTGCTCGCACCCGTGTAGCGGTGCCGGTCGTCGATCCGCCCTTGATAGCGAATCTTCCCCTTGGCATCGAGCACAAACACTTCTGGAGTGCGTTCGGCTTGAAAATAATCGGCGGCCTGGTGGCCAATGTCTTTGTACACATCAAAACGAATCTCGTATTCACGCTTGTGCTCGGCCACTTCCAACGCAGTTTCATTGGCGTTTGAATTGAAGCCCACAAACCGCACGCCCTCGTGTTCATACTCTTCAGACAAGGAATTCAATTTGGGCACATACTTGTTGGCGATCGGACACGAAACCCCTAGAAACACCACCACAGTGGCTTCGCGGCCCAGATTCCCATTCAGCATTTTTTTGATTTCACGAATGCTTTTTTCTTCAGCCCCACTATTCAGAAGCATGCCAAAGACGAGTAGAACGGCGAGAGAACACAATCTCTTTTGGAAAAACAGCATTTGCAACTCTCCTTGCTCTAAGAGCACATTTTTAACCAGGATAGAGATTCATAGGAGATTTAAAAATTGTATAACATATATTTTATTTTGCAAACGCAAACAAATGCATTTGGCTGCGTACATAAATTTCATCATCATGCAGCGCAGGCGTAGCGTTGATTTGTTCATTCAAATCGTTTTGCTGCAACAGTTTGAATTCATCACCGGCTTGGATGACGGAAATGACGCCATTGACTGAAGTGACATAAATCTTACCCTTGGCGGCGATGGGGGAGGCGGTGTAAAAGCCAGGATCTTTGTCGATTCGGATGGTGTAGATAACCTCGCCTGATTCGGGATGCCAGCAGGTGAAGATACCGCCATCGCGGACGGAATAGAGCCGGTCTTGATAGTATAGAATAGAGGGGATTTCGGGGATGTTCCGGTTATCTTTTTTCCATTTGACATGGCTTTCGTAGAGTTCTCCTTCGCCACCAGGCCGCACGGCAACAATCCATGATTGATTGTTAGCCAAAAATGAAGACACACCTTTTTTTCATTCTTCTTTGGATAAGGCATCATCCTGATTTTTATCAATTTTTTTATAAAACCCATTAGGATTTGAAACATGAGTTCCAAAACCAGGATGGTCTCTTGGCAATTCCAACCGTAATGGAATCATAAACCCTTCATTGGCTTCAGTGATCTCCAGCAATCCATTTTGATTGGTGTCTGACTCAGCCACAATCTTCCAAGAGAGTTCAAGATCGTAATCCGTTCCCATCCCGGCAACATTTTTTGTACTGCCGAATAGCATCTTGCCGCCTAAGACCGGCACAGAAATGGCGCTGTTGCTCATTTCAGGAACCCACCAATACTCACTGCCACTATTTATGTTATACGAAACCAGCCTTCCGCTCCCCGATACAACCAATTCGGTTCGATTTCCAGTTTTCTACAATATAGGTGTAGACCAGGATACTTGAGCAAATGGCCGTAGTGTTTTCCATACATTTTCTCCTGTTTCTGCATCCACAGCCAACAAATACGATTCCCCTTCATTGCTGTCGTGTGTTAAAAATAATGTATTTTTGTGGATCTTAGGCGATGTCCCCGAACCAAATCCTCTGGAAGCAGGTGTAGAGATTTCTTTCCGCCATTGCTCTTCACCCGAATGGTCATAACAAAGAAGCCCATACGAGCCGAAGTACACATACACTTGCTCAGCATCCACACAAGGTGAGGATGTAGCGGGGCTGCTGGTCTTGTGGTATTTTTCAATCGTTTCCGCCGGGGCGGTTTTGCGCCAGAGAATTTTTCCATTATTGCGGTTTAAACAAATGGTTTCCAATGTTTTGGGTTTCGTGAATGCAGTAATAAAAATTTTGTCTTCCCAAATCATCGGTGATGAGTGTCCGGAGGGGAATGCGGTTTTCCATTTGAGGTTGGTTTTTTGATCGAATACAGTTGGCGGATTCGCTCCTTCCAACTTGCCCTGGCTGTTTGGGCCGCGGAAGTGATCCCAATAGTCATCGGCATTTGTTGTAAGTGCAATACATAATCCACATAATAGTATTACAAAGATATATGTATATTGATAGTGATTGACCTTTTGGTTTCGTTCCATCTTGAAAGATCTCACTTTCTATTTTGAAAAAAGTAAAGGAGGTGAAAGAGTTCACCTCCTTATTACATGGATCGTATATACTAGGTTATTCGTTCCCAACGTTTCCTAACTCAGAAACATGCCAATGGATCGCTTTCCATTTTCCATCATGTTTAACTAAAACAACTGAAATTCGATCCATTACTTGTTCTTCATCATCATTTTCTATAATAGTCCCTTCCACGTAATAAGAAGCAATTGCACCTGTCCCATCATCATTGATTATTACCTCGATATGTTTGGGAGTTAAATTAACTCGGTCACCATTTTCATAATCTTCTTTTTCTTGCTGAATGATTTTTTCCTTTTCTTCACCTTTAGGAAATTCACTCCTTAATCCACCATTTGGACCAAAGTAGATTGCATCGGGATGCACCATGTTGTTATAGAGTGCTTTGAATTTTCCTTCCGCAAAAAGCTGGTAGATTTTGTTGACCTGTTTTTTCACCGCCGCTTCATGGTGATGATCGGCCCAAACCGCATGCGTGGCGAAAGCAACAAGTGTAGCAATCGCAGGCAACATAATGAATTTTTTGCAGAAGTATTCATGATATTACCTCCTTCATTTTACTTATATGATATTTTTTAGAAATGTCATTATAATCTTTTTTACTATAAGTAAATTTTGAATGTCAACCATATAGGTCAATTTTTTTATGAAAAACTTCTTCTTGATGAGAATGAATTCGAACACACAAATTCTGAGAGATTGGGATACTCCGGGCCTGGATCGATCAGGGCGCGAAGAAACCGGATGGGCAATTGTCATTAAGAAATTAAATCAACAATCCAACAATCGTTAACATGTAAACATAAAATGGCATCCAGGTAGATGCGGGTTCTTAGCATCTTTGCAAATCATAGAATTGTTGGTTCAAGCCATTCAACCCGCCGAGCCGCACTCCCTCTCCCCCAGGGAGAGGGCTGGGGGGAGGGGAAATGAATTCATCACTCTCACTGTCAAAGACTCCGGCATCGGCATGAGCCAACAAGACCTCGAAAAAATCTGGGAACGCTTCTACCGCGGCACAGCCTCCAAACAATTCGCCAAAGGCAGCGGGCTAGGGCTCTCCATCGTAAAAGAGTTGGTGGAATTGCACGGGGGTGACATCACCGTTGAAAGTGAAGAAGGGAAGGGGACAACGTTTAAACTCTCGTTACCAATGGAAAGAAATAAAAACGAGTGACAAAGGCTCTTATCAAAAGCAAGCAATAGATTTGTTTGCTGTTCTTTGTGCTCTTCTATTTTTCGCGCTTTCGTGCTTCAAACACCATACATTTCAATCAAAACTTGAAAACAATAGCCCAACGCCGTTATCTATGCCATCCATTTTCATCCGTATTATTCCCAACTGCTGATTCAAAGTATCGTCGCCGTTATCCTGGCCATCTTATAAAATCCTGGCAATCCTGGTTCAGACAAATCTGTGACATAGGTGCGCCAATTCTCACAACACCACCAGATGGTCGCGGTGAACGACCGCTTTGCCTTTTTTGTGATTAAGAATCTGTGGGATGTCACGGCTGGAGCTGCCTTGGATTTTTTGCAAATCGTTGGATGAATAATTCACCAATCCCCGGGCGATTTCGCGGCCCTGGCGGTCGACGATCTGCACCAGGTCTCTGGCCTCGAAGCGGCCGGTGGTTGAGAGCACCCCTGAGGCCAGCAGGCTTTTGCCTTCGGTTCTCAACGCATTCACCGCGCCTTCGTCGACCACGATTTTGCCTCCCGATGGGCGTTTGGCAAACGCGAGGTAATACTTCCAAGCCGCCATGCGTTTCTGGCTGGGGATCATCCAAGTGGCGCTGGCCTGGCCGGAAAAAAGATTGGCGAGGATGTTTTTTTGATGCCCGTTGGCGACCACAGTCAACACCCCTTTAGAACAGGCAGTGCGCCCCGCTTGCAACTTGGTTTCCATCCCCCCCATCGAAAATGCATCCTTGTTGGGTTTGACATACGAAAACGCCTCATCCCAACTGCCGTCGATCACCTCGATCAATTCTCCGGTTTTGCTTTTGAGGTCGAACGATTTGTATACGCCATCCACGGTGGTGAGCAGAATCAGCAAATCGGCGTTCATTTTGCCGGCCACCAGTGAAGCCAAAAAATCGTTGTCGCCAAACTGCAATTCTTTAACGGAGACCGTATCGTTTTCATTAATGATGGGCAATATGCCCATGGTCAACAGATGGTTGAGCGCTTCTTGCGCATTGAGATACGATTCGCGCCGGTCGAGGTCCGAGCGGGTAAGCAGAATTTGAGCGATTTGAATGCCGTACTCTTTGAAGAGCTCACTATACGCGCTCATCAATAGGTTCT
>CAZEZQ010000371.1:0-5950 GCA_964516245.1 uncultured bacterium
TGGGGCTAAATTTTTTTGTGGCTAATTTTATTTTTTGGAAGCCTGCCCGCAATGTGGCAGGCTTCCTTTTTTTCATACCAATATAACTTAGTTCAAAAAGTCGCGAATTTCCCGCGCGCGCAATGGATGGCGCAGTTTGCGAATGGCGCGTTGTTCGATCTGGCGCACCCGCTCGCGGGTGATCCCGAAGCGTTTGCCAATATCTCCCAACTTCCATACTTTGCCATCCGCCAGGCCGTAACGCATGCGCAACACGGTTTCTTCGCGTTCAGACAACTGGCTCAGCACTTCTTCCATGCGCTCGTTCAGCGTATGGCTGGCCACTTCTTCATCCTGGCCGGGCAGGTCTGCATCCTTAATCAATTCACCCACCGTGGTGTCTTGATCTTCTCGCATCGGGGTTTCCAACGATACCGGATCTTGCTGCCAACTGAGCAGGTCTTGCACACGGTCTTCTTCCATTTCGACCTGTTCCGCAATTTCACCAACCGATGGATCACGTCCCAGTTCTTGCACCAACCTGGTCCGCGCCCGGTCAACTTGGGCGATTTCATCCGTCACACCGGTCGGGAGGCGAATGGTTCGCCGCTGCTGCTTGACGGCCCGCGAAATGCTTTGGCGAATCCACCAGACCGCATACGTACTGAACTTGGTTCCACGATTGTAATCGAACTTATCAACCGCGCGGGTCAAACCCAGGTTGCCTTCCTGAATCAAATCCAGCATAGGCACACCACAGTGTTTATACCGTTTGGCGACCGAAACCACCAAGCGCAAGTTTCCGCGAATCATGCCTTGCCGCGCTTCTTTGATCAATTCGACACCCGTGTTCGCGAGATCGAAACATACTTTCACCCGTTCGGGAGTCTCACCAATATCGGCGGCAATCGCTTTGCGGTCTGCGGCTTCGGGCGCTTTCTCAATTCGAAATTGCGCCGAGCGAATGGTTTTCACCAGTTCCCAAAGCGCGTTGATGTCCAATTCCAAATCGTCAATAATCTGAGTCCACTTTTCATAGCGGTTTTGCAATTGGCGGTTGGAAAGATTGCCTTCGTCTTCCTCTTGAAATCCCTTCTTCAACTTGCGGATTTCTTTCTTCATATGTTGGACGGCCTTCGCCAACTCTGTCTTTCGGCGCGTACGTCCCGCATCCGGGTTGCGGAAAGTGGTATGAGGCGAGCGTGCGCCCGTCTTCAAATCCTCAATCATGTTTTCCAACGAATACACCGCAACTCGCGAACGGGCAATCCCTTCCGCCATTTTCCGGCGGCCTTGTTCCATCAATTCATAAATATGGACTTCTTCTTCACGGGAAAGCAGATCGTAGTTCCCAATTTCCCGCAAGTATTCTTTGACAGGATTATAATTACCCCGGTCTTCTGTGCGGGACCGGCGGATATTGACATCTTCCATATCCGGGGTATCACTTTCTTCAATCAAAGAAGTGACTTCGGTATCCGAGAGTTGATCTTGAATGACGTCCAAATCATCTAACTTGTTTTCCAAGACGTCTCTGTTAGTAGTAATCATAATAAACCTCTCTATTCATTCTTGCCCCGATGTCAAATCTGATTCAATTTCATTATATTAGCAACCACCATACCAAACCAAAATTATAACATATTTTTCTTTGTTTGCCCATTTATATCAAGGTATATACCAACCTTCATTAGAAAATTGTTGCATTTTTGTCCCAATTTGGAACAAAATCGAGTCATTTTGACTAGTTATAAGGTTACGAAACCCAAATTGTAACACTTTGTTTATCGATTTGTGAAATGAAGATGGCTTGGATAAGGGCTCTTGGTATATACGTGTAACGTGTTTTCATACTAAATGTAACCGAAACAGTCACAAAGTTAGCCAGATTTGTCAAGAATATATTAGGGTGTTGTCATATATAATTGAGAGTGTTCACCTGTTTAATTGAAAGTGTTCACCTGTTTAATTGAAAGTGTTCACCTGGGGGAAAGAATTGTGTTAAAACGAAACATTCTCATTATAAGAATCATTCGATTTTATCATGCCTGATAAATCAAAAGAAACCACTATCGGTTTTTTATCATTATCATCGGAGAAACCAAAGCCCAACTTTAACCAAAGAATCATGGATTGGTTGAATTTGGATTACCAGGATTATTTTGGATAGGCAGGATAACGGCAAAGGCATACAAACGGCGCTTATCAATGCAGCACAGCCCCCAATTCTGAATACAGTTAAACCAAACGCTTTCATCAACAAAAAAACAGGAGGGAATGGCCGCCACCCCCTCCCGCTTGGATCAATTGCGCAGCCACTGCCTCTTAGTTCCCCATATTCACCGCGCCGGGGATGCCGCTAACACTTTCTGTGGGCACCCAATACAACTTATTGCCGTCTGGACTAAGAAGAATATCACTAATACCATCTGCACCGACTTCCGGTGGGTTAACTTGATGTTTGTTCCATTGACCTGTATTATCTTTTATGAACAATAATACATCATAAGTATCGACTCTCTCTTCATAAATTTGGATTCTTCTCGGCTGTTGTACAGCAATAACACGACCGTCTTCGGAATTATAAATTTTAGAATCATAGACAAAATACCCACCGGTTGCTTTACCACTAGGTATAAATTCAATCGTAAACTCACCTACATTCTCCAGTTCACTCCATGTCCCATTTTTATCATGCATTATTGAGATAACATGAGTTTGAGATCGATTTACAACATCTGTACGTGTGATGATGGTATTTCCATTATTGGCGATACCAGCCTTAATTCGTGGTAATTCATTTTCCTCCACCAAGATTGGAGGTAGATCGATGAATTTTTCATCAGACCATCCACTTACTGTTTTTTCAATGTAAACCAATGTTGGTGTCAATTGGTCAACATCCAATCTTACATTATAAAATATTCTTTTTCCGTCATTAGATATCGATAAACCATTACCAGATCGGCGCTCATAGACAGCTGATTTTATGAATTTATTTTCAATAAAATCAAAAATTACTAGATCAAAACCGATTACCATAGCCACGGTTGAACCATCCGTGCTTAGTTTTGTTTGCCCTATGCAATTGGGTGCTGAACTATTGAATTGATACGTGTAAACAACCTTATTTTGTTCTATATCATAGTATTTAAGTGTTCTATGATATTCTCCTTCATTATCCCAAAAACTTAACAGTTGATTTCGAGTAGAAAATTTGGGATCGTAAAACGTGCTTTGAAAACTTGGTATATCAGAAAAACTGACATTTTGTTTTGTGGTTCTGATAATTTTATTATTAGCACGTGAAACAATCACTCCATCATTATTTACGTCTCCATTGGTTCCACCTCCAAGAAGTAATTTTAGATTGGTTCTAAACTGAGTTGCAATATTTCCGCTCACTTTATCGATTGAAACTACATGCATAAAATCCACATTTCGTTCAGTTAAAACAACTGGCTGAGCGTATGTTTTACTTGTTAAAACTATGAGAATTGCAAGAATACTTGTTTTAAGATTTGACATTTTGTCTTTTCCTTTCTGTGAAGTGTGTTTTAGTTAAGTGTTATAAAGAAAGCACGAGCATAAACATCTTCTTTATTAACTACATTTCCAAAGCCAGAATCATTACTTGGATCGTATGTAAGAGTATGCTTGTCGGTACTAATTGTAGCATCCCAATTTTTTTGTGACGTAATTTGTTGGAGATTATCAATAGTATGTTCAGGAAAATGTATTTTTGTTATAGGGCTTCCACCACCATCATCAAAATTACAAAATAGCAACAAAAATTTGTTGCTAGTCGGATTATTCTGATCTCTTCGTAATATGAATCGGGCTCGGCTCGGAAATGAACTGCCTGAATCCACAAGAAGATATGCGGGTATATCCAAAGCAGGTTCATCCATTAAATAGTCTTTCATTGCATAAGCCTCTCTCGCAGCTTGATGACAAAGTGGAAACCATTTTTTTGCATCAGAATGGGGATATGACCAAATCATCAAACCTTGACCTCCTACTACCCAAGAGGCATAAGGCAAATAGCGGTAAAGTTCTTCTTCATCTTTAGCATCGGAATAAGTCCATAATTTAGACCCCCTATAATAATCACGTGCTGATATTAGTCGGCAATATCCTTTATCCATATTTTGAATGGCAGTTTCAGCCATGTATACTGCATCTTCCCAACTCAATCCAGGAAACCACGGACCACGAAGATCATGATAATATGAAGCATCTTCAAGATTGTAATCAAAATAATCCATATACTGAGCTATGGTATTAAGTGATTGTGAACCTACATCATAGTATTGGGTAAATGGTTCAATTGTATAATATTGAAACTGATTAACAGTATCTCTTGCAGAAATGTTATTACCAAAGTTATTCAAGCGGGTGCTTTGATAACTTTTATACGACGTAGCTGATGCAATAAATTCTTCTCTAAATGCCCAACCTTTTAATCGTGGCTTAATTTTTAATGCATCAACCAGATCTTCAAGATTGCTTTCATCATATGTTTGTACATAAGCAAAGGTTGCACATGAAACTTCGCTTACACCATAATTGTCAGCCATGGAAATACCGACAAATGAATCAAAGGCATAAGTACTAGCACGAACAGGAACACCAAATGGTTCACCCATGCCATTTATAACAGCTGGAAAAATCTGGTAATCCCTTTTTTCATTTGATGGAAATTGAGGATCGTTGTATATGGAATTTAAAGCATTAATAAATTCAGTAAAATCTTTTATTTCACTGAAATTTTCTGGAAACGGCCATGTTAATTTTGTACCACAACCCCATATATCTTCATCCAATAATTTGTCTCTTTGTTCTACCCATGGACATACAAAAAAAGTATTGTAAATATACGTGTCATTATGAGTAGAACCGTCATCGGCTGTTATGCCATCTGCTAATCCAACTACACTACCATCATTTGTACCATCCATTGTATCCCATTCAGGATCAGTATGATCTTCAATACCAAGATACCAACCTATGGGAAAGTAACGGTCATTCGGGTTATATTTATCTCCATCTTTAGAAGTTAAAAATGGACGATACCATTTTTCTTGAGTGCGGGCATCTTCGACATAGGTCACTTCTATACTCCAGCGTTCATCGGTGCTGCCATCAGAAGGGTCTACATATTCTTTGCTCAAGAAATCTATGGAGCCGCCAGTCCCGCCTTCCAATTTGAGTATGAAACCCATTGCATTGAAATCATCAAAGGAGGGATAATGAGCGAGAAACGGTGGGAGCAAATCGATATCCGCGTCAAACCCGTATCCATAGATGCGTACCCCCGTCCCCTTGTATACTTCTATAAAGGAACCACCGTCATCGCCTGACCAGTCGACGCCGTTGTCTCGTTCAAACCAATCTACTCCAGACTCCATCCAGGTTTCATTCACAGGATACGCCCGAATTTGTGGTTCATAATCGGGGCCGGTTAGCGTATTCGCCGCGACACGAATTTTTAATCGGATATCGGTTACTGCCTTGTTTGTGCCTAGCGAAGACAAATCACAGGTGAAAACCGCCCGGTCGTAAATGCCAGGTGAAGAATTGTAATCCAACTCAATTATAGTATTTCCACCTAAATTTGTAGCATTGTTATAATCCAATTCTGAGTCCATTGTAGATCCGGTAAAAGTACCAAAACTCATACTCGGGTCAATTACCACATCACCAATTGGTGCGTTGGCAAGATCTCCGATATTGGCCGACATTTCTGCAATTCCATTGCCGCCTTGCCGCAACTGCCAGCGTTGACTGGATCGAATTTGGATTGGTTTTTCAGTATCTTCCTGATAGATAGGCTTGCCTGCATCATTAAATATGTAGGTTTCCACCGGACGTAGTTTATGAACAACCCTACCGTCACGCTCAAAGTACAGCGGATGGCTGCCCAAATCGAGCGGGGATTCATACAAATCACGCGACACTCCGCCCTGCT
>CAZEZQ010000372.1:0-5950 GCA_964516245.1 uncultured bacterium
GAACTCATTACCCATTGATTTAATTTAACTTGAAAATCTGAGAGACAAATTCTCATAATCTGCCCGTTAGAATCTACTGCATCATGGATTTTCAGAATTTTCAGGCAAATTGACATTCGGCAATTGGTTTTGTGGTTGTTGCTGTGGCCTAGGTTGTTGGGGTTCCTGTCTGACCTCGTTCCATTGAAACTGAGTTTGAATGCGAATCTTCATGCCTTTTTGTTCCAAACGCGCCGGTTTGTTCTGCTGGTTCGAACTTGACTCCATCTTGAGGTCCCAGGTTCCCATCTGGGTGGATTGCTGCACCAAACCCTGATTGATGTTGAACTCAATTTCTCCTTCCAATTCAATCACCAAACCGCCTACGTTGGCTGAGGCTCCAGACATGCCGGATAGCATTCCACCCCCGCTGGCGCCGCCAAGCAGGCCGCCGCCCAAGTTAAGTCCAGAAAAATCGGTCACTTTTTTATAGCGAATAATAGCAACCCGGCCATTGGGGCTGTTCTGCACACGAAAGAGATTGTATACCCAGCTGTTTTTGGTTTTTTGATTCACTGCGCTGCGGTTTACCAGATTGCCGTGTTGATCCCAATACGCCCCCACACGCACTGCCTCGTTGGGGAAGGTAGGAAACTCAAATCCGCCCGTGGCGCCAACGCTTGAAGGCAGTGAAATCGCTCCAAGTGAACCGCCCAAACCACCGCCCAGCGAAGAGCCTCCCTGGCCCATCACGTGGCCTTTGGGGCTGACTTTTAATTCGGTTTGGGCTGCGCCAAAAAGAAGTTGATTGAGTTTTTGGCCTTCAAGGGTTTCATCAAACTCGCTTTGGGTGCCTTTGTTGGTTTGTACATCTTGATTCATCGGCGTACCGTTAAATTTACCCTGGGTTTGAATGCGCTTAACTTCCATCCGCATCAAGGCGTTTCCAAATGAATCCACATTGTTCACTTGGAAAATTTTGAACATTTTCATTTTGAGCTTGGTATCGGCCGATTCGCCGAGCAATATGGATTGCCCCTCCATCGCCACATTTGTTACCGCTTGGGCTTGTTGCCCGGGCGCAAACTTATGACGAAGTTCGAATGTATTGGCTTGAGTATGATCGGGGATATTCGTAAAAACAATGAGTAATGCGATATAAATGAGTTTCTGTTTCACGAGGCCCTCCCTCAAATAGTGTCTTTAACATAATATAACATAAGAATTTTTGTTTTACACAGAAAATACGTTTATCGTGTAAATAAATTTAACTTTTTTGTTAGATTCTTATGTTTGCATTGTAAAATTTGTCTTCCAGATTGGTTATGCCTAGTGAAATCACCTTTGGGGGCAAACACTGGGGTCTGCCCTTACAATTAATAATAGTAAAATGTTTTTGGGTTGGAAATAAGTTGGGTTATAATTTGGTCAATGTTACGAACATTTCTTATAAACTCGAAATAATCTTGCAAGGATATTTCTCATTCGGTATAATAGGTGTTTAAGGTTAATTTGAAACGAAGAATTGTAAGGAGTTTATTATGTCTACAACTATCGAAATCGCGGGAAATTTTGATTCCGAAGTCTTGCAGTCGGACGTTCCCGTGTTAGTCGACTTTAGTGCAACCTGGTGTGTACCCTGCCAGAAATTGGCTCCCATCATCGATGAATTGGCGGATGAATATCAAGGCAAAGCCAAGGTCGTGAAAGTGGATGTCGATAACAATCAAGATTTGGCAATCAAATACCAGGTAATGAGTGTTCCAACAGTCATGGTGGTAAACAATGGTGAAGTGGCCAATAAATGGATTGGGTTTACCTCAAAACAAGAACTTTCGAAAGCGCTGGATGAATTGATCAGCTAAACAAAAACTACAGTTTCAACAATGATACAGCCGTTGGCTTCACGCCGACGGCTTTTCTATTCATCCCGATTGGATGAGCGTGTATCCGTGAATTCAACAATTTGATGGCATTGTTTCAATACGTTCAAGAATTCTCTCTGCCTGAATTGAAACCTGCGCTTGCCAACAGTATTGAAATATAGTATTGATTTAGTATTGATGCTGCATTTGTATAGCCGTCTATCTTTTCCACAAGGTTGTTTTGTCTCGTGAAAAAGTTCCAATTGTGTTTATTTCGCTTCATACTTGTTTCTTTCTTACTGGCTTTCAGTAGTTTTTATGCAGAAGGCCATCATCCATTTCGTTCTTATATCGAACATCATTTTTATTTTCAGCCCAACTCAAATAATTTGGATTGCGCATTGACATTGACGTTTTTTAACGAAGCCCTACGCGAGGAAATTAAATTCGTCGACACCAATGGAGATGGGAGAGTTACGGAGAAAGAAGCGAATGTCCGGCTTCAACAATTAGAAGATCAACTCAATGGCCAATTGCTGGTGGTTTGCAATGGGAAACCGGTACAAGCGGTCTCGTTATATCCCCCCGAAGCCAATTCAGGGCAAAATGTTGGCATGGGCCCAACCCCGATGGTCTATTCGTTTTACTTCTTTGTTCGCCTGCCCAAACCCATTCGTTCGGTCGGCGAATTGCTGATCGAAGACCTCTTGTTTCCAGAGATACCCGCCGCCTTGGTGTGGAAGGCAAATGGCATAGACAATCTAGCGGAAAACCGGTCACCGGTTTTTTCCAGATCCACAGATTCTCACCCAAGACAATTTTTGCTGGTAACCAACAACGTTGGTGGCGGCAATGCTGGTTTGTATGCAGCCAACCAAAGTTTGAACTCAATGAATTATTCAAAATGGATCGGCTTATTGGCAATTACAGCTGTACTTGTAACGGGTGTATTGATCAAAACCAAGGGGAGGGCCATATCATGAAACAAAAAGCCTTGCCATTCATATGTGCAGTGATAGGGATGCTATTGATTTGCGCGAATGGTTTCACAGCGTCATTAGACAGTGCTGCTGATTTTGTGGGCGAACTGCTTAAAAATCATCCCTATCTACTAAGTGACAACGAACGGGAATCGCTTGATGAAATCAATCGCACATTGCGCGAAACCCGGCAAGAACTGCGGGAAGAAATTACCGAACGCGAACGGCGGCAATTGCTAGAGCAGGCAGATGACGCGATTGAAGAGATGGGAGAGGCCGTAACCGAATTTGACTTCATCATCCCAGTGCAAATTGATAATGATTCCGCCTATATCGACAGGGATGAGCCGGTGAAGTTTCCAGGCGATATAGGTGCGATGCTCTTTCATATCGAAGGAGAAGATGGAGACATCTCGTACAACACGATACAAATCGATTATTCTGAATTTCCCGGAAGCATTCAGCTGGAAAAAAATGTCGACAATGGTGATTCATATACGCTGGTAAGCCTAACCAATGCGCCTGCCGAAATGGTGACTCTGCCCATTCGAATCGTGCGTGAAGACGACTCGAATTTAAGCGCTTACATCCAAATTCAAACTCCGAAATTTGCCCGGCTCAATATTAAAGTCGTATCAGACAAAACCGGTGAACCTGTCCCCTCCATGATGCAATTGGTGTGGAAAACCAATGGGGTGGACCGTCCGGCCAGCAATGCGATTGAGTTTGCCCCGCAGATGGATAGCCAGGGTTCGCCCTCGGGCCGCCGCCGCGCGCGGCTGCCTGGTGATTTGGGAGGACCGTTTTGGTGCGTGCCCGGACCCTTCACGATGCAAGTGCCGCCGGGCGAGTGGCAACTGGCTGTCCGCCGCGGGGTGGAAACGCTGGCTATTAAAGATTCATTCACCCTGACAGAAGGTGAAACGATATTTAAAACCTACCGTCTGCGCCGGTGGGTGAATATGCGCGAACATGGCTGGTATTCGGGCGACGATCATGTCCATTGCCAGATTTTAAGCGATGGTGACGCCGAACGGCTCATGGCTTGGGTGCAGGCCGAAGACATTCATTTGGCAAATGTGGTGAAGATGGGCGATGTATACCGCACTTGGTTCGAGCAGCGCGGCTGGGGCAATGATTATCGTGTGATCGACGGTGACTATGTGCTCTCGCCGGGTCAGGAATGCCCGCGCACTCATCAGGAGCTGGGCCACACCATCCACATGAATACCGATAGTATGGTGCGCGATACCGAGAAGTATTTTCTGTATGATTGGATCTTCGGCGAAGTCCACAAACAAGGGGGGTTGTCGGGCTTTTGCCATGTGTTGGTGAATATGTTCGAGGTTCACCGGGGCATGACTCTGCTCGCCCCCGATACAGAAATCGATTTTATTGAGATCATGCAATTCAACCAATTGGGAACCGGCCTGTTTTACGATTTTCTAAACCTGGGCTTCAAGATGACTGCCGGGGCGGGTTCGGATGTGCCTTGGGGAGGAACCGTGGGTGAAGTGCGTATGTATGCCTATTTGGGTGATACCCCTTTCTCGCCCGACTCGTGGTTTGAAGCGGTGCGCCGCGGGCGGACCTTTGTCACCAACGGACCCATGATCGAGTTTCAAGTTAACGGGGCTCATCCCGGCGATGAGATCCAAGTGAACGAAGGCGAAAGCATTCATATCTCGGCCAGGGTATGGGGACACCCAGAGCGCTTTGCTCCCAGCCAATTGGAAATCGTATCGCAAGGTGAAGTGATTAAGAGCGTCGAATCTGATGATGCAAACAAAACTGAATTAAATTTGGAATTTGATGCACCCGCAGATAACGGCTTTTGGATTGCGGCCCGGGCCAAAGGCAGTGATGGCTCGCAAGCTCATACCACGCCGGTGTATGTTGTGCGGCCTCCCTACCGGTTTTGGAAACTGGATGATGTAGAAGAACTGCTCGACAAACGCTACCAAAGCCTGCGCGAAGTCGGCGAGTTAATCGAAGACTATACCAGCCAAATGGAAGAAAACCCGCATCACGGCGATTACAAAATCGCCGCCTTCAACCGCCAGGCGCCCGAACTCAAAAAACGAGTTGACCAGGCCCGAAAGCATTATGAAGAGTTGGAGAAACTGGCCGAAAAAGAACGCGAAATGCTTGGCCGGTAAATTTTACTGTAAAATAATGATGAAGTTCCATCTGTTTCTTAGGGGGTGGGGATAAACCTTATGTCTTCAATGTATAAAATTTATTGACAAACAGTAAAGTAAGTATACAATTTATTAAACAAAACGTGGAAGATGATAAGGTTAGGTGGTCATAATGGACTTTGTTGAATTTCGAAAACGGCAAATAAATCATTACCGTTGTGTGGTATGCGGGAAAAGTTTCGGTGCTCGATATGATGAAAATCTGGGGAATTTCCCGGTTTATCATCCATTGTCTCCAGAGGAAAATTTATACGAATCTTGCGAGCATCGTTTCTTTAAAACGATTTTGAGAATCTATATGCATCTGCATAAGCTACACAGCAGTGTTACCATGAACAGCTTATTGAATGAATTTGATTGGTTGGGCCATATATTAATGAAAAAAGAATTAATAAGTTGGTCGTTGAAGCAAGGTTACTTCACGCTTGATAACCTTTCCCGAATTAAAATTCCTGAAGAAATAGAAGATTCGTGTAAAGATATCTTTACCAAAGGGAACTTAAAAGATCCAAAATTCATGGAAGAAGCCATCGATATGCTCAAAGCCGCTTTCGTGTGCTTCCAAAAAGAACTGGTGAATACAGAGAAAAGCAAAACCATTGTTGATTCTCACGTAGTTGATCCAGAAATCGTTAAAGAACCCTCGCTGGATAAGCGAGACATAATAATTAAGTTCAAAACTGAAAAACAAATTCAGAAAATACGCCGTATGTATACGATTCAACATACCAACACCAAGTATTGTGATGATCGGCGCCATCGCGCATTGAAATAAACTGTATTGGTTAAAATGGCAATTTCATTCCTCCTCCAATGAAATGCTGATCTTTACCCACAAAATGTGAACTTTGGAATTCCCCCCTTATTAAGGGGGGTTAGGGGGGATCTGGCTTTTCTCATTCCGCCGAATCCCCCCAGCCCCTGC
>CAZEZQ010000373.1:0-5526 GCA_964516245.1 uncultured bacterium
TTCCCGCAATTTGTCAGGCGAGTGTTCATCATAAAACAGGCAAAAACGCCGGTCTTTTACATCGAATTGCTGAGCAAATTCTTTCACTAGCGGTGGGGTGCAAGTGCGGTTGGTGACAAAATCAGGCACAATCCCCAATTGGCAAAGCGATTCGGCAATTTCATCATTCAACGCCGCGATATTCACATCGGCCAGATGGCGGGCGTCTTTGTTGAAATGGCGAAGCGCGTCGAAGAATAAGAAAACGCTTTCGTTGTCTGTAAAGAAAATCCAATCGAACTCTTTAATGCGCCGCACCATCTCATTCCGGTTGTCTTTGATTTGCACCGCATGCGCGGGCGGGCAGGTGAATTCAAAAACCGCCGCGCCCTGCTCTTCCAGCCGTTTCCCAATTTCAGATGAGCGATGGTGAGTTAGGGGGATCACGGCTGACACCCCAAACAGTGGGCGTTTTTCAAACCATTGAATTTGCTCACGCAGATTGACTACCTCACCGATAATGATCAAGCCCGGTGGTTTCAGCTGGGCCTCTTCAACCTTTTGCGCAATGTCTTCCAATGTGCCAACAATCGTTTGTTGTTCGGGCATGGTCCCCCAGCGAATCACCGCAACCGGGGTGTTGGGATTTCGCCCATGTTGAATCAGTTCGGCAGAAGTTTTCGGCAGTGTTTTCACCCCCATAAAAATGACCAAAGTGCCTTCCATCTCGGCCACGGTTTTCCAATCCACATCAACCCGCCCAGGGTCAGAAGGCTCATGCCCGGTAAGAACGATGTATGAAGTGCTCACTCTCCGGTGCGTCAGCGGGATACCGGCATAAGCCGCCACCGCCGAAGTGGCCGAGATGCCGGGCACGACTTCATACTCGATCCCGTTTTCTTTCAGAAACATGCATTCCTCACCACCGCGGCCAAAAATGAACGGATCACCGCCTTTCAGGCGAACCACGGCTTTGCCCTCACGAGCTTCATCCACCAACAACTGGTTGATGAGTTCCTGTGGCATGGTGTGCTTGCCCGCAATTTTGCCCACATAAATGTGATGGCACTGTTTGGGCGTGTAATTCAGCAGGTCTTTGCTGATCAGGTGGTCGTACACCACAGTATCTGCCCTACGGAGCGCTTCGGCTCCTTTTACAGAGATCAGTCCGGGTTCGCCAGGACCAGCTCCGACAAGAATGACACGGCCAATAGAGGAAGTTGAATTCATTTTATGTAAAAAGATGTTTTTGCACTCTGATTTCGTTTTTAGTAATCTGTCAACAATGAATTGATGGCTGATTCATTGCTCATCCCCCCCTGATTAAGTTGATCTTTACCCAGAAGTTACTCCTCCCCCAAGCTTGGGGGAGGCCGGGAGGGGGTTGTGGGCAATGATCTTACTTATTTCAAATATTCTCAACCTCACCCTGCCCCTCTCCAATCTTGGGGAGGGACTATTGCTCCCACTTGTTATTTGTGGGTAAAGTTCAGCCTTATTAAGGTGGGGTAAGGGGGATCCAGATCCATCATTTCACCATTATTACACTACTATTATCTTCATTTCTATGTTCGAAAAACCTTCTTTTATCAATTCAACATTATATCCACATTAAAATTGTATTTCATTCCTATATAGGGTCTTCTGGAAATCAATGTGAATCTGTTTGAAAAGTTGTCCTGTTTTTGCCTCACTCCACTGCCGCTATCGCTTCTTCCAGCGTAAATTTCTTTTCATAAAGCGCTTTGCCCACAATCACTCCAATAATCTTTCCCTGCAGTTCTTTCGAAAGGGTCGCGAGCGATTTGATATGCTTCAATTCACCGATGCCGCCAGAAGCAATCAGAGGGAAAGGGCTGGCCTTGGCTATTTCGCGCGTGGCCTCGATATTGTTCCCTTCAAGCGTGCCGTCGCGAAAGATATCTGTATAAATCACTGCCGCAATCGGCAACGCGGCGAATTCCTGCACCAATTCGGTGGCTTCGATCGAACTGGTTTCACGCCAGCCGCGGGTGGCCACCATGCCGTCTCGCGCATCGATACCCAAAACAATGCGATAGGGGAACTTGCGCGAAGCTTCGACCACCAAATCCGGCTTTTCGAGCAATACGCTCCCCAATATAGCCCGTGACACTCCCATGCCATCAAGCACGGCTTCGACGGTTTCCAAATCGCGAATCCCGCCCCCCAACTCGGTTTTGACATTGACTTCATTGACTATCGATTCAATGGCAAACCGGTTTTTGATTTCGCCATCACGCGCGCCATCCAAATCCACTAGATGAATCCACTTGGCGCCCCCGGTTTGCCAAGCCTTCGCAAATTTGGCTGGATTGTCTGAATAGATGGTTTCTTGTTCGTATTCTCCTCGAAATAAACGTACTACTTGGCCCCCATGTAGATCAATTGCCGGTATGATTTCCATTGTTGTTTGATGCCTCCTCTTGATGATGGGTTCCCAATTTCGGTTCAGCCCCTTTCAGCAGCCGCCGAATGTTTGAATGGTGCTTTATGACAATAAAGCAAGCCACAAGAAAAGAAAAGGTTAGAACTTGCAAAGTTGGGGCATATTCGTTATTTAACATATAAAGTACACCGGCGCTCACAAACAAAGTGACCGCGCCGGTAATTGAGGCTACAGACATAAATCTCGTTAACGCGAGTATTGCCAAAAACACACCCAGCGCAATCACAAACGGCAGGGGCAGCAGCGCCATAAACACGCCTGCCGAAGTTGCCACTCCCTTGCCACCGCCGTGAAAACCGAGAAACACTGTCCATGTATGGCCAAGAATCGCCAGCAACCCGTTGAGAATAGGAAGCCATTGATCGTCTGCAGCCAACAGCCAGGCAAGCGCTGCGGCTGCAAACCCTTTGCCGATATCCACCAGCAATACCGGCAGGCTCCACTTCCACCCCAATACCCGCCAGGCATTGGTGAAACCGACGTTGCCGCTGCCCTCGCGGCGCAAATCGATCCCCCTGGCCCATTTGCCAGCATAATAGGCTGCGGGAATCGCGCCTAACAGATAAGCCAGAATCAGTGAAATCGCGTAAATCATTGATACTTCGATTGCCTTTGTTTTAACACCAATCGTATAGGCGTCCCTTTGAATTCAAAAGTCTCATACAATCGATTGGTTAAGTAACGTTGATACGAAAAATGGATGGCTTTGGGATCACTGCAAAACGCAACAAACGTTGGCGGCGCAACCCCCGCTTGGGTCCAATAATAGATTCTTGGGCTGCGCCCCTTATGAATCGGTGGTGGATTTTTTGCCTGAATGCTTTCCATCAGCCGGTTGAGTTCGCCCGTTGAAACGCGGAAATAATAATTCTGCAGAATCTCATCCACATGCGGAAATATCCGCTGCACCCGCTGATGGGTCAATGCAGAAATAAATTCAATCGGCGCATAATGCAAAAAGGGGAGCCGTTCACGAATATCTTTAGCAAACGTTCCAGCGGTTTTTTCATCTTTTTCTACCGCATCCCACTTGTTAACCAAAAGAATCGCTGCCTTGCCCTGTTGATGCGCCACCCCGAAAACCTTGGCATCGGTTTCAGTAAGCCCCTCAATCGCATCGATCAAAAGCAATGCAATATCAGACCGCTGAATCGCCTCTTCGGCTCTTAGCAGGCTGTAATAATCAACTCCCTGGCTCATCTTGCCGCGGCGTTTGATCCCCGCTGTATCCACCAGAAGATAGTGTTTCCCATTCACCTCAACTTCGGTATCAACCGGGTCGCGTGTGGTGCCAGCGATAGGTGATACCAATGAACGTTCAGAGCCGCAAATCGCATTCAGCAAAGTAGACTTGCCCACATTGGGACGGCCGATGATAGCGATCCCCGGCAATTTTGGAGCATCTTCTACCCGCACTTCATCAGGGATGTATTGAATTAGCAGATCGAGCAGATCACCAATGTTGAGACCGTGTTGAGCCGAAACCGGGCACAAATCTTCCAACCCAAGTTCATAAAAAGGAGCAATTTGCTCATCAACATTTTTTGGGGCATCCACTTTGTTGATCGCGCCAAGAATCGGCCGCTTCAAGCGGCGCAGAAAATTCACGATTTCGTGGTCTAATGGAGTTGGGCCGCTGCGGCCATCGAGAACAAGAAGCATTACTGAGGCATTCTTCGAAGCCCGCTCCAATTGCTCTTGCACGTATGGTGTGAGAGGATCTTCATCCGGGCCGAAAAACCCACCACTATCGGCGAGAAAAAACGCCTTGCCTGCCCAATCGGCCATGCGGTATTTGATATCCCGAGTAATGCCCGGCTGATTATCAACAATCGCATCACGCTCTCCCACAATGCGGTTAAATAATGTAGATTTCCCTACATTGGCACGGCCAACGATAAGAACTGTGGAGTATGTTGTATTTTCTGTCCATGTGAGACGAGTGTTCATATTGTGATATACCAGATATGCTTTCAATAAATTACACTTCTTGAAATTAAAGTAATATCAGCAGTTAAACCTATGCTGAAATCTAAACAGTGATCATAATTCAACAGATTCGCCTGTTCAGAATATAGCAGAACGTTTTTCATTTATTACTATAAGTGATTCACTCAATTGGACTTATGAAAATTGTTGCAATTGGCACAGAGACTGCAATCTTTTTGTTTCAAGAAAATCGTCCATTTTTTAAGAATGGACCATACTTAGTATAACTTCTAGAATCAAATGAATCTCTATGAAGAGTGGTTGAAAACGAAATAATTTCTTCTAGCGCATTCAGATGAATCTTTAATTTATAGACAAAATGGATGGGATTTTTTCACTGTCGCGATTTCCATTCATCTAAGTTGGATTATAACGTGTAAGGAGAGAGAATATGACACCACAAGAAGTGCTCAAACTGATTCAGGAAAAAGAGGTCAAATTTGTCGACTTCAAATTCCAAGATTTTCCTGGGACGTGGCAACACACTTCGATCCCTGCCCATGAACTCGAGGCCGATTCGTTTGAAGAAGGCTTTGGTTTTGACGGTTCCAGTATTCGCGGATGGCAGGCCATTAATGAGAGTGACATGCTTATTTTGCCAGACCCCACGACGGCATTTATCGATCCTTTTATCGGAATGTCGACCCTGTCTTTGACCTGCTCGATTTTGGACCCGATCACCAAACAGCCTTACAACAAAGACCCGCGCAATGTCGCTTTGAAAGCCGAAGAATATCTGAAATCGACCGGTGTGGGTGATACGGCCTATTTTGGACCGGAAGCCGAGTTTTTTGTTTTTGACAGCGTGCGCTACGGCCAGGAAGCCCATTACGCCATGTTTGAAGTGGATTCTGTCGAAGCGATTTGGAACAGCGACGCGATGGAAGACGGCAGAAACCTGGGCCACAAAGTTCGCCATAAAGGCGGTTATTTCCCGGTTCCGCCCACTGATACCTTGCAGGATGTGCGGACCGATATGGTCAACACCATGATGGAACTGGGCATGAATGTCGAAGCCTTTCACCACGAAGTGGCGACCGCGGGGCAATGCGAAATCGACTTGCGTTTTAGCCCATTGAAATTCATGGCCG
>CAZEZQ010000373.1:5536-5945 GCA_964516245.1 uncultured bacterium
ACCAATTGATGCTCTATAAATATGTGGTGAAAAACACCGCCAAAAAGCACGGCAAAACCGCTACCTTTATGCCCAAACCGCTGTTTGCCGACAACGGTTCGGGGATGCACGTGCACTCCAGTATTTGGAAAGGCGACACCCCGATTTTCGCCGGTGACAAATACGCGGGCCTGTCGCAAGAAGCGCTTTGGTATATCGGCGGCATTTTGAAGCACGCCAACGCCCTGATTGCGTTGACCAACCCGACCGTGAACTCGTTCAAGCGCCTGGTGCCCGGTTATGAAGCCCCGGTGAACCTGGCTTATTCGCAGCGCAACCGCAGCGCGGCCTGCCGCATCCCCATGTATTCACCCAGCCCCAAGGCCAAGCGGGTCGAGTTTCGCTGCCCCGACCCTTCGTGCACCCCCTA
>CAZEZQ010000374.1:0-5940 GCA_964516245.1 uncultured bacterium
GATCAAGAGTTGAAACGGTTAAGCAAAGTTCAACCCACTCCCCCCGAAGCCGATTACCTCGAATCTGTTGGATTCACTACTTGTTGAGAACTATTGTTTCGGGTTGCCGTATCCAGCCATTAACCATGTCATCCATATTCATCCGTGTAATCCGTGCTTCAACCCCGTAGCCGTAAATCCTGGTCATCTTTTTCAAAATCCTGGTAATCCTGGTTCAATACGTATTAACCCGCAAAATTGCCAAACCCCCAAACCACTTTGGCAACCTTGCAATGACAAACCTACATCAAACACCTATACTACTCATCTATGACCTTAGATTCCCATCTCCCAACTTGGCCCCATTACTTGGCCCTGTGCGGATGGAGTGGCTCTGGCAAAACTTGGCTGCTCGAACGGCTCATCCAGCGCCTTTCCGAAAAAGGCTATTGGATCGGCGCCATCAAACATGATGCCCACCAGCTCAACCTCGACCGGCCCGGCAAAAACACCGCCCGGCTATGGGAGGCGGGCGCCAAAGTTTTGCTCGCCCACGACCCCCAGCAGGGCTTTATCCGCTACCGCAAATCCGGTGAAGAAACCCTGGCGGGTCAAATACAAGCCATCGCCTGCCAAGTTGATTTCATTCTGGTCGAAGGTCACAAAGGCACCGGCCTGCCCAAAATTTGGCTCGAACATTCTGAAAAAGAAAATCCCAATGATCTCACAAATGTGTTGGAAACTCTGGCATGGAGAGATGAAAGCCGCCTCGTCCGCTGTGAACAAATTGTTCTAGATTGGCTCAATCATCGCTGGCGTTCTCATTCCATCAATGCAGGCATCTTACTGGGCGGCCAAAGCACCCGCATGGGCACTCCCAAACACAAATTACAATGGCAAGGCAGCACTTTACTAAATCATCTATACCAAATTGCAAAACCCAACGTTCATCAAACCCTCCTATTAGGAAATCCCCAGAAAAGCAATTCGCCCATCCGGGAGGGCAAGGCTCCCGCCGAGCCAGTCGTTAAGAAGGGCAAGGCTCCCACCGAGCCGGTCGTTGGGGAGGGCGAGGTTCCTACCGAGCCGGTCGTTAAGAAGGGCAAGGCTCCCGCCGAGCCGGTTCTTGACAATACCCACTTCCGTACCCTGCCCGACATCCCTGATGGCCAAGGCCCTCTAGCGGGCATGCTCAGCGCCATGCGATGGAACCCCTACTGCGCCTGGCTCTTTCTCGCCTGTGATATGCCTTTGATAAACCATGAAGCCATAGAATGGCTGCTCAACCAGCGGGAACCAGGAACTTGGTGTATCATGCCCCATTCCGGCGGCCAAACTCACCCGCTCGGTGCATTATATGAACCACAAATGAGCAGCATATTCGAACGAAACGCCAGCGTGGGAAAATTCTCATTGCAAGCTGCCCTCGATCACCCCAAAGTAAAACAAGTTGAAATTCCCCCCGAACTTCAAAAAGCCTGGACCAACTGCAACACGCCAGAAGAGTGGAAACACCTAAACGAGTCTCAACCCTAGTTCAACGATTGATAATAATCCATCAGAATCTGCGCCACTTCGGGCCGAGAAAACTCTTCCGGCAGGGGTTCGCCGTTCGAAAGCATTTCACGCACCTTGGTGCCCGATAATATTACGTAATCTTCTTTGCTGTGGTCGGGATGGTCGCGCATCATTACCACTTTGTTCAATTTTTTCGACCAGGCGGTATGGTCCGCTTCAAAAATCTCAATTTCGAGCGCATCTTTGGGCACTTCTTCACGAAAGATTTTTTGGGCGTCGAAGGGGCCGTAATAATCCCCCACACCGGCATGGTCGCGCCCAACGATCAAATGAGTGCATCCTGCGTTTTGACGGAAAACCGCATGCAACACCGCCTCACGCGGTCCGGCATACATCATGTCAAACCCATACCCGGTAATCATAACAGTATTGGGTGGAAAATAGGCTTCCACCATTTTTCGAATGGCCGCGTCGCGCACATTGGCGGGGATATCTCCCGGTTTTAACTTGCCCAGCAGCATGTGGATCAAGATGCCATCCGCATCCACCGCTTTATAGGCCATGCGGCAAAGTTCTTCGTGCGCCCGGTGCATTGGATTGCGCGTTTGAAACGCAACGACTTTTTCCCAACCACGCTCTTGCATTTCTTCACGTATTTGATAAGCGGTGCGGAAGGTGTTGGGAAAGTCTTTTTCAAAATAAGAAAAATTCAGAACTTGAATCGGTCCAGAGATCACTTTGTAGCCTTGCTCTTTGATAGAAGCCACACCAGGATGCTTATCGTCTTCAGTTCGAAACACATTCTCCAAGATTGTTTTCAATTCTTCCGTTGTAAATTCTTCAACGGCTTCCACTTCTTGCACTGCCAACACGGGATTGCCCTCCACATTAGGGTCTCGCAAAGCCATTTTCTTCTTGCCTTCCACTATGGATGCATCCTGAACCAAATTCAAAATTGGGATCGGCCAAAACAATCCCTCGTTGGTACGCATATTCTTGGCGACACTAAGAGCGTCCGATTTATTCATAAAGCCTGTTAAAGGATTAAAATATCCACTTCCTAACATCACAGCGTTAGCCGCTGTCGCTGATGAGATAACCAGAGAAGGCAATGTTTCCGCTTCTTGCTGCAACTCAGCGCGCCGTGATTCATCTTGGATAAACAATGGATTGAGCGTCTCCGAACCGTGAGGGTTGATCATACTTAAATGTCTCCTTATTAAATATCGGACATGCGATTTTGAAATTGTATACAAAGATGCAAAAAATCGGAACCGTTGAAACTCTCAATTAAATATAACGCAAATAATAAAAAAACAATTTGATAGACGGACATAAGCAAATGACTAAAAAATTCACCAGAAATTATTTAGGAGATAATTCATTGCTTATGAAACAAATTTTGTCAATTACACCAAAAGAATTTATCAATAGTTCAGATAATATTAATAAAATTTCAGTCAACAGAAAAATTTTCTTTTTTTTGGAAAAGTATAGAAAAACAAGTAAATATAAAGTAAAGGCTTGAATTGGTTTTATAAATAGCATAAATTCATAAAGATATATATTACTAGTGGCAAGGAGTTTGTTTATCTATGGGAACCTTATTCCCATCTCATTCTCGAAATTTTCAAGTGCTCTCTTTCCAAGAAAGAAACCTAGCTGTTCAAAATTCAATAGAAAAAAGTCACAAATTTTTTATTCGCAACCAGAAAAGCGCAGGGTATTGGTGCGCCCAACTTGAAGCCGATTCAACCCTGGTCGCCGATTATCTTTTTCTTGTCCATTACATTGGCAGTGTTGATGTTAAATTGCAAAAAAAAGCCCTTCGCTGGATTACCGACACCCAGTTGGAAGATGGGGGTTGGAACATATATCACTACGGCCCCAGTGAACTCAACGCTACCGTAAAATGCGCGTTCGCCTATCAATTGGCCGGGGTGCCCCATGATGACCCCCGGCTAACTCGCGCCGTTGATTGCCTGAAACGCCTTGGTGGTCTGGAAAACGTCAACAGTTATACCCGGTTCTATCTCAGTTTGCTTGGCCAGATCCCCTGGGATCATGTGGTTGCCATTCCACCGGAACTCATGTTTTTGCCAACCTCGTTTTATTTCAACATCTATGAAATCAGCAGTTGGTCACGGGCGATACTCGTCCCAATGAGTATGATATGGGCTCAAAAGCCGCTCAAACCGGCGCCACCGAATGTCGATTGCAGCACATGGTGGACCAAAAAAGAGAAACAGGCGAGTCTTCGAGAGACGTTTTCTTGGAAGACTTTCTTCGTCACCATTGATGCGATCTTAAAACGATCCAACCGTTTTTATGCGCCGTTTACACGCCGCGAAGCCATGCGCCGGGCGGAAAATTGGATGATTGAACACATGAGCCGGGGGGGTGGCCTTGCCGCAATTTACCCAGCCATTCTCAATTCGATCATCGCTCTCGATTCGATGGGATACGAAAAAAATCACCCCACCTATCAAGAAGCCTATCAAGAATTTATGAATCTCATGGTAGAAGAAGAAGACTGCTTATGGTTTCAACCGTGTCTCTCTCCGGTTTGGGATACGGCCATCGCCACGGCCGCGCTAGAACGCTCTGGCATGCCCAGCGATCACCCCACAGTTACCAAAGCCGCCGACTGGCTTATCAATCAAGAAATCACGATTCGCGGCGACTGGCAAATCAAAAACCCATATGGACCGGCCAGCGGCTGGGCGTTTGAATTTGATAATGATTTTTACGCCGATACCGATGACAGCGCCATGGTGCTAATGGCGATCAACGGCGCCAAACTGGAAAACCAGGAACGGCAGCAAGGTGTATTAAAGCGCGGCCTTGAGTGGCTGCTTTCCATGCAAAGTTCGGATGGAGGCTGGGGGGCTTTTGATGTCGATAACAACAAAGAGATCCTCAATCTAATCCCCTTTGCCGACCACAACGCCCTACTTGACCCCAGCACGGCCGATGTGACCAGCCGCATTTTGGAAATGATAGGCGATTTTGGATATGACCTCAATTTCTCTCCGGTGGCTCGCGCCGTAAAATTTTTGCGATCACAGCAAGAATCGGATGGCGCATGGTATGGCCGGTGGGGAGTCAATTATATCTACGGGACATGGCAGGTTGTAACCGGCTTAACGCGTGTGGGGGTTCCAACAAACGACGAATGCATTCAACGGGGCGTGAATTGGCTTCTGCAGCATCAAAACAAAGATGGGGGCTGGGGCGAAACCTGCGCCACGTATGATGACCCTGGATTACGCGGCCAAGGCCTTTCAACCCCGTCTCAAACCGCCTGGGCTCTTATGGGTGTTATGAATGGTGGATTGGCCGAGCACGAGGCGGTAAGCCGTGGTATTGACTATCTGGCCAGAAACCAACGCGAAGACGGCAGTTGGTTTGAAGAAGAATTTACCGGCACGGGCTTTCCCAAGGTGTTTTACCTGCGCTATACTTATTACCGCAATTATTTTCCTCTTATGGCTTTAGGTGTTTATCAAACGCTGCGCAATGCACAGACAATATAAGAACCCTATTCGCCTGATTGGTTTTCCAACTTTGAATGTAACATATTACAGCCGTTAATTTCATTATTGGCTGATATAGCATTGAAATTTTTTTTTGGAGGCGGTTGAACGTGAAATATCCATCTGCATTGTATTACTCAATGATCAAGTATCTGTTGAAACAATATGTGAAGGGGACCAAACGGTTTCCAATTGTTTTGATGCTTGAACCGACACTGCGCTGCAATTTGGACTGTGTAGGCTGTGGCCGGATTGCCGAGTATAACGCCAACCCCACCCTTGACCTGACGGTGGACCAATGTTTGGAATCGGCTGACGAATGCGGCGCTCCCATCGTTTCGGTTTGCGGGGGCGAACCCTTGGTGTATAAACCAGTCGATAAATTGGTGAAGGCGCTGATCGACAGAAAGAAGTATGTTTACCTGTGCACGAATGCCATGTTCTTGCCCCGGTGGTGGGACCGCATCCCCCCTCACCCTCGGTTTGCGTTGAACATTCACTTGGATGGCATGGAAGAAGGCCACGATTGGGCGGTGGACCGGCCGGGCACCTTCAAAGAAGTCACTGAGGTGATCGACGAAGCCATTGCCCGCGGCTATCGCGTGAATACCAATACCACCGTATTTAGCGGATCCAACCCTAACGAAGTCAAAGAAATGATCGAGTTTCTGCACCGAAAAGGCGTGCATGGCATGCTCATATCAGGCGCCTACCCCCAAGATGGCGAGAAGGGGGAACAAAGCCCTGAAAAAGAAGAAGTCGAACGATTATGCCGTGATATATTCGGAGTTAATGGAACCAACGGCTCCACCAACAAATACCGCATAATTAATACACCGATGTACACCGAATTTCTCCAAGGCCTGCGCGATATCCCCTGCTCACCCTGGGCCTGCCCCAACCGCAC
>CAZEZQ010000375.1:0-5905 GCA_964516245.1 uncultured bacterium
TATATGTAATTCAGAAACTGTTCAATCAGCCCGGCTCGGCGGGAGCCTCGCCCTCCTCATGACGCAGCAAAAGAAACGCATGAGACATCCAACCGCAATGCCTAATGCCTTTATATTTCATCATTTTGGATGGTGCGGGCCATATATGTAATTCAGAAACTGTTCAATCAAACCGGCTCGGCGGGAGCACGCCACGGCGCATTTTCAACCTCGCCCTCCTGGGGATGCAGGAAATTCAAATTCTCATGAAAAATTGTTTTTTAATGCATTTACTCAGAGGGTGTAGGAGAAGGTTGTGGCAGTGTGTATTTGGGCTCAGAATGAGCGGTCTGGCCGTTTGATGCGGTGAAGGCGTATGAGTTTAAGGGTTCTTCGAGAGTGAAGAAGCCATTGTAAATTACTCCTTTATAATACTCTTGTGATTCAGAATCGAGAGGAGACAGATTGATTTCTTGGCCGTTGGCGATAACACGAACATAGTTCGGCGGCCGATTTTCCGGGTCAAAATAAACACATGCCGCATTGTATTGAAGCATTGAAGGTTCAATTCTTTGTTCGATGTGTGTGGCCAGCAAAAAAGGCGGTGTGGATTGTGGTTTGTAGCCCATTGCCTTGGCCAAAAGCCGTATAAACAATTCACCTTCCAACAATAAGTCATGTGAAGATTTGTGTAAATTAAATTGGGTTCCAAATGCATCGGGGATGAGGTAATCGGTTTGCATAAATCCGGCATAAGATTTGGGGAACAGATCCACCACAAATTTGGACAAACGGGTATCCAAATTTAATGATTCTTGCCGGGAAAACCAGGGCAAATATTGTTCGACCGCTTCTTCGGGAATTTTGTATTCTATTTCCCGGTCTTCCAATTGTTCGGGACGGAAAACATTGTTTCGCCAATTGTTGGAGTGGATTCGAAACACACCGTTTAATGAGCGGCGGCTATCTTTGATTTGCTGGAGCATTGCTTTGAGTTCTCTTTGTTCATGAAACGAAATTAAATCTTCCTGCCAGGTTTCCGTCCAAAACAAATTGGGATTCAGGCCCGGAACAGGGTGTTGCGCATGGCCCAATGCAACACCATCCCGATCAAAAAGGGGTACGATCCACCACACTGCATCCTGCCTCAATTCGGCGGCAAGGGGATCTTTGGATAACAAAAACAAGGCCGCCCCCATGCCTAACCACGACGATGCGGTTTCATGTGAATCTTCACGGCACACGATCAACCACCCGCTTTTGTTTTGATTTTCACTATGATTGTTTGTGATTTCCAGTAGGGGAAGTGATTGGCCTAGCAGGGATGTTTCACATACGGTTTTCACATCCAGATAGGGGCTGGAGGCCAGGGGGATCAACCAGTCATTCATTAAGGGATTGTGGAACGGGATCGTATATGCGATCCATGCGGTATCTTGCTTAAATTGGTGGGTGAAAGAATAACGTACGTAACCGGGATTATCGGTATGCGGTTCGATTGACACATTGGTTGAATAGTTCCAATTTAAATTATTGTACGAAATCGCCGGTAGATTCAAATTGCCATAATAATCGGCGCGAACAGATTCAAACACAAAGGTGAGGGTTTGGTCTTTGACTCCACTGATTTTGAAAAAATACCACAAGCCTCCCGAATCGTTTGAGTGCTGCAAAACAAGTTCATTAGATTCATTTTGCTGCCATCCTCCCAAACTGCCGTTGTCAAAATCCCAGCGGAGTTCAATCTCGGCTGATGAAGCCCCCGCTAATAAAGCAATTTGAATGAAAACGAGTATAAAATATTTCATGAAGATTCGTGTCAATTCTGTGCTAATTGATGGCCCAGCAACACTCCACCGGCAACCACTACATTCTCTCCCAATGCCGCCGGTACCAGTTCAAACGAATGAGCGAAAGGTTCAAAAACATATTGCTGGATTTTTTCCCGCAACGAATTCCAAAACAACTCTCCCATCAACGAAACTCCACCACCAAGAATGACCGTTTCAGGATGATAGAGCGCAATTGCATTGCTGATGGCGATGGCCAGAGCGCGGCAGGTTTCATCCAGCAGAGTCATCGCCAAGAGGTCTTCTTGTTCAGCCGCGGCATATACGGTTTGGGCCGTGATTTGATCGATTTTTCCTTTGCGCATTTCACGCATGAGAGACGGTTCGTTGTCTTCTAAAGCCAGTTGAGCCCGTTTGCCGATCGACCAGCCCGATGCGATATGCTCCAACTTTTCGGGCTCGCCGGTTTCAGGCTCGGGCACCCAGGTATGCCCCACTTCGGCAGCGCCCAAGCCTTGGCCTTCATCAATAGTTCCATTAACGATCCAACCGCCGCCGATCCCGCTGCCGATGGTTATATAGAATACCCGGTTTTTCCCTTTGCCCGCTCCACAGATGGCCTCGGCGTATCCTGCCAGGCTGGCGTCGTTTTGGATGGAAGCCGGCTTTTTGAACGTATTTTCAAACCATTGCTGCAGTGGAAAATGATCCCACCCTTCAATTTGATGGGAAAGCAAAGTAATCCCTTTTTTGGAATCAATCGGCCCACCAAACCCAATTCCAATGCCCTGGATGGAATCCATCGTTATACCGGCTTCTTTCAATACTGCATCAATCAAATTTGGAAGCGTATTTCGAATGCCTTCCGCACCCTCATTGGGATTCACCTGTTCACGGCCAAGGGTATGGATGGCGCCATTTGTATCTCCTACACCAACCTGCAGTTTGGTGCCTCCAATTTCGATTCCAAGGGCCAAACAATTTCCAAGGGCCAAACAATTTTCTTTGGGGTTTTGGTTTTCTTGTGTACTATTCATGCGATTGATTTGAATTGTTCATGCAAAGTATCGAGAATGTAGTGAAACAAGACGATATGCACCGATTCTACAACTCCCATATTAAACGATGGCACATGTACCCCTTGATGGGAGATTTGTTTTAATTTTCCACCATCATATCCGGTCAGGCTGAAGGTTTTCATGCCGTTATCATTGGCATATTCGACTGCGCGCAAAACATTAGGGCTGTTGCCAGAACCACTAATCGCGATCAGCAAGGCGCACGGTTCGGCAAAATTTTTCAATTGTTCGACAAAGATGCGTTCGTAATTGGTGTCATTGGCCCAAGCTAGAATGTAAGGTGTGTTGTCTGTCAGGCTCATGACCTTGAGGCGTTTTTGGGTTTCAAAATCGTGCAATGTGCCTTTGCCCAAATCTTCGCAAAGGTGAGAAGCATTCGCCCCACTACCGCCATTGCCAATGATAAAGACTGTATTGCTGTTGGTATAAGCCTCTTGGATTGCGCCGATCATATTCTGCACTTCGGCTTCATCAATTTTTTTGAGGACTTTATCGAAATCATCCAGATAAGTACTAAGAGACATAGCTGCTCCTTCAGGACAGTATGTAAAATTTTTAACCATAGGTGCATATCATACTTTGATCACGAAACGACTCAATGCGAAAGAATTGGGATGAATCTCTCGATGTTGTGGATATAACCGCCCCACCCAATACACATGCAAAACTTTGCCGCCTGGCGAAACAGAACCAATTGCATATCATTTGCCAAAAACCACTGTCCAATTCGCTAAGTGAAGCACAAGAGTTAGTGCAAGAATTTCAGGACTACTCTAAGCAATTTGCGGTTCATGAAAACCATCCCTACCGCCCCTGGTTCCAAAAGATACAACAGCTAAGGCGGGAAAATTTCTTTGGAAATATTTTGTACCTGAAAATCGAACATCACACAAATTCACAACCCAATGAGCAGTATAAACTCAATTCTGAACAAGGCATCTGGTTGGAATATGGGACCCATTTGGTTGATATGATGCGCAAACTACTGGGAGAGCCGCAATCCGTTATATCCCACTTCGAACATATCAATCCAAATGTCAGGGGAGAGAGTTTGGCGCAGGTTCTCAACAAATATCCCAAAGCCTCGGCAAACATAAATACGGCCTGGAAACCCTTCGGGAAACCGGTTGCAGAATTGATTTTGGTTGGAGAAAAGGGAGAAGCGCATCATGTAGGTTCATTAACCCGGGGCGATTCATCACAATTTCATATTTACAAACAAAATGAAATCTATCGATCAGAAGACCGCTCTCCCTCTGGTGATTATGTAGAAAGTTTTTACCAGTTCCAATACGATTTTGCGCAAAGCGTGCTCAATCAATCCCCATTTCATCAAACTGCGGCCGAAAATTTGAAAACTTTGCGCGCTGCATTCGCCGCCTATCAAGCCGATTCTGTTCATTACAAAATTGCGGAACCGCCACTTTAGCGGAAGCAAGATGCAGCTGCTTTATTATATGGCGAATCGGCAAAAAGTCTGATCCAGAAAACGACCACACAATATATAGTAACGCAGATATCTAATCTGCACTTTATGTCGTTGCAGGCGAGGACGCCTGCGCTTCAAAAAAGATTTTTTGCCGAATCGTCATATCCTAATCTGCACTTAATGTTGTTGCAGGCGAGGACGCCTGCGCTCCAAAAAAGACTTTTTGCCGAAATCGTCATTATATGGTTACGGCTTCTTCTTTTTTCTCCAACTCGGCTAGCGAATATTGATTGCGGAAATCGAAGTCGATTTTCCATTCGGGCTTTTTCTGTGAGTTTCCGTTTTGGCTGGTAATCGATTTCCAAAATCCATGAAAGATTCGTTCTTCGGCAAAGCGTTGTTTGGCGTGGGCTTCGGCGTTTTGTCGCATTTGTTCGCGCAGTGCCGAATCGTTCAGCAATGATTCCACATGCTGAATCATCTGCCGGGTTGAATGCGCCACCAGGCCGGTTTCGCCTTCGACAATCAATTCGCGCGGGCCGCCTTCGCTCATCACCACGCAAGGCAGGCCTGAGGCCTGGGCCTCGATCACCACATTGCCGAAGGTGTCGAGCAAACCGGGGTATACAAAGAGATCAGACGAGGCGTAGGCTTCCGCCAGATCCTCATTAAATTTCGCGCCGGTGAGCACCAGGTTAGAGGGGTTTTGCGCCTTTTCTTTGAACTCATCAAAATAGGGGCCGTCGCCCACAGCATGCAATACAAAATCAGGGTGTTTGGGCGCCAGTTCTCGGCACAACTCGATCAAGGTATCGATGTTTTTGTCTTTCGATATTCGCCCTACATAAAGCAATTTGATGGGTTTGTCGCTGTTCCAATAATCGGGATTGCGGTGCTTGGAGGAAAACTGCTCGGTATCGACCCACCGTTCGAGCAGCCCGATTTTGGAAGCATCCACCCCAATATTGATCAGATCGTCGATGTACCACTTGCAGGGGGCGTATACATGCTCCATGTGTTTGTAGAACAATCGTGTTAGTTGCAGCGCCAGTTCGCCAAACACCGGGTCGCCGGTCACTTGTAAAGCAATGCGGGGGAAGTCGGTATGGTAAATGCCATGCACCGGCAATTGCACCAGTTTCGAACACATCAGGCCTAACAAACCGACCGGCCCGGGAGTGCTGATCACAATAGAATCGAAATCGCGTTCTTCGATGTATTTCACCACTTGCAAAATGGAGGGGAAAAATACCGGCACTTTTTCATAACCAGGGACGGGCATCTTTTTGATGGGCTTGAAATTTTTTACGCCCTCCAACTCTTTTAACTCATCTTCGTGGCAGGTGATCATTTCGATTTCACAGTCACGGTCCTGAGCGGCCCGCAAAAAAGTGCGGCAGGTTTTGGAAACCCCGTCCATGTTGACCAGAGAATCAGTAAACCAAGCCACTTTGGGTTTGCGTTTGAGGCCGATGAACTTCTCGCCCTGATTGATCATATCGCGTTCGCCATGCAGGTTGCGGCACACCATCAAATATGACGAGAGCACCAAAGGCGCAAACATAGCAAAAGACCTTTCAGTAGAATTTACACCAGCAAGGGCAACAGTTTCAGCAGGTGTAGTAACA
>CAZEZQ010000376.1:0-5903 GCA_964516245.1 uncultured bacterium
GAATCGTAGATTTGGGAGATGGATGGGTATTATCGGAAGTGGTCATTTCAGGCACAAACGATGGACCCTTTTTTGGGATTCCCGCAACAGGCCGTCCCTTTGAAGTCAGAGCCGCACACTTGTGGCGTTACGTAGACGGTTTGGGTGTAATCGGCAATACCTACTGGGATCAAATGACAGTGAACGCCCAACTTTATCAGGATCCTGGCACTGTTGTGGAGAAATGGGAAATATACGACTAATCCGAAAAAGATGGTTCGCGAAACGGCCCGGAGATTTCTCCGGGCCGTTAATACAAGGAGTTTGGGAAATGATAAAAATACACATTTACATCACAGCATTAATTTTTTTCAGATTGGGAATTCCATTCAGTACAATTGCCCAGACCAATGACGCTGTCGAAGCGGAAAAACCATACCGCTTTGGAACTCCGATCAACCTCGGGTCAACAATCAATTCTCCCAGTCATGAAGCCACCCCTTTCATATCACAGGATGGCCTCTCACTATTCTTTAGCTCAGACCGGCCCGGTGGGTCGGGAGATTTCGACTTGTGGTATTCTACGCGGCCTACGTTGGATGCGCCTTGGTCCGATCCAGTCAATCTTGGCCCCTCCGTGAATAGTTCTGATGAGGATTATTATCCATCGGTCTCGTATGACAACTTGTCCCTCTATTTCTATTCCACGCGTCAAGGAGGAGAAGGCGGCAGCGATATATGGGTATCGACACGTACAAGTCCATCCGATCCATGGAGAGAGGCGGAGAACCTGGGGCCGAGTATCAATAGTTTGGCGAACGAAGCCGCACCGTGCCTATCCGCCGATGGGCTCTCATTTCTCTTCCGTTCGACACGATCCAGGGGATTCGGTTCGGCCGATATCTGGCTGTCTACCCGACCAACGGTTGGAGACCCGTGGGGGGCGCCGGTGAATCTGGGCCCGACGATCAATGGTTCGGAATGGGATTGTGGAGTGCACCTGTCCGCAGATGGACTCTCTCTTTTCTTTCATTCCAATCGCTCGGGAGGATTGGGGAACTTCGACTTCTATTTATCGACGCGCAACACGAGAGAAGACGATTGGTCTACCCCTGTGAATCTCGGAGAAACGATCAACACGCCAAACAACGACTTCTGCCCCAGCTTTTCTGCAAACAACCGGCGGCTCTATTTCTGTGACGACACATTTGGTGGGCCGGTGCGGCCTAGGGGTTTTGGAAAAGCCGATCTGTGGGAAGTGGAACAAGTTTTCCCGTCGGCGGTGAGAGATTTCATGCTGCATTAAACAAAACACATACATAACCGGGGGTGGAATCATGAAAAAAACAAATATACAAACTTACATACTTGTAATCGTCATTCTTGGCTTGCTCCAAAATACTTCGGCTCTGGAACTACCGCTGCGCGGTGATTCTGGGGAAATCATTCTTGGGCTGGGAACTATTGTGGACGGGACTTATTCGCCGGATGGGAAAACCATAGCAACATGCGGTTCCCTCGGCGTTTTTATTTGGGATGTCGAAACCACACAGCCGATACGCTGGTTTCATTGCAATAAGAAATTTATAACGGACGTGGCTTATTCACCGGACGGGAAGTATTTACTCACTCAAAACCAGCGGGATTATCGTGTGATGTTGTGGGATTCGCAATCGGGAAATTTGATCCGAATATTCTCCGCTAGCGCAAATGTGCAGACGATAGCGTTTTCGGCGGATGGAACCAAGGTTCTAACAGCAAGTGATGATAGAACGGCTCGCATTTGGGACATCAGCGACCTGTCGGCGACGTCGAATGTCAGCGATTTCGCACTGTATCACTGAGAACAAAAGCAATCCTTCGGGAGGGAAACCATGAAGAACATACATATCCTCATCATCCAATTCGCGTTTACATATCTATATGCTCTTCCCGCCGGTGCGCAAGAAGAATTTCATTTGCCGCCCGTCACGGGCCAGTACGCAGTGGGAACCGTAACGGCTCACCTTATCGATGAATCGAGAGACGAAACCTACACCAGCATTTCAAACGATCACCGTGAACTGGTGGTTCAGTTCTTTTATCCGGCGGGTCTTCAAGACGGCGACCAACCGGCTAAGGCGTTTCCAAACGGAGAGCATCTGGTTCAAGCCTATAAATCCAAAGGATTTTCCTTTCCCGAGGCGTTTTGGCACGGAATCGAAAACACATACGGAAACGCGATCGCCGAAGCCCCCGCTGTTGAAAGCCAAATATTCCCCTTATTGATTTACTCGCACGGCCATATCGGCTTCAAAACGGAAAACGTGTATCTGCTGGAAGAACTCGCCAGCCATGGATATATCGTCGTGGCGGTGGATCATCCTTTCGACGCCATTTTGGTGCGCTATCCGGATGAACGCATCGTGAGCGACATATCAACAAGCGCAAGCACGGATTATTCCATCCGCGCGCTGGATGTTCAATTTGTTTTGGATTATTTGGAGACGATCAACAGTAATGATGCGTTGGCTTCCATCGCGTCGAAGATGGATCGCCGCCAAGTCGGTGTACTTGGTTTCTCTCGCGGCAGCCGGACGTCGGAACTTGTGTTAGCAGATGATTCCCGCTTTGACGCCGGAGCGGGTTTGGATTTGGGATTAAACGCTATTTTGGACAAACCATTCATGGCGATCGGCACTCCGTCAACGTATTCTTCAAACTTCGCGGACTATCTGATAGGCGGAGGCTATCAATGCGTCATTGCGAATACCAACCATGGAGATTACATGGCTGCACAAACCATGATGTGGACTCTGTTTTCACTGCCAGGCAAAGTTGGTCAATCCGACGAACCGCTCCGCGTCCACCGGATCATAGCCGACTACACTTTGGCGTTCTTCGACAAAATGCTCAAAGCAAAGCATGTTCCTTTGCTGGATGGGCCATCACAGGGCTATCCTGAAGTGAAATTTACGATCGTCGGTGATCCAGGAACGATTAGTTCAATCAATGATTATCAATTATATAGTTAGTCAAAAAAAGAAAATGCTATGTTAATTAAAGAAAAGTGAAATCTGAATGAAAAGAAAATATGCTATGAAAACATTTATTTCTCTAGCATGGATAATAATGTTTGTCACATTGAATAACGGGTACACTCAAACGGCTTCCCGTACATTTTTATATCCTGATTACGTACCAGAACGACTTACTTTAGTTACTCTTGATATCCCGGGAAAAGGGCTTTGCAATATTAAAGAATCACCACTAGCAGGTTGGGAAGTTAGTCAGGGCAATCGCACGAAATTCACAACGTTGTCGAGAATGGGTGGAGACAACTACCAAGAGATGGCCACAGTTCACGAGCAATCGATGTTGTCTGAAGTGATGACGGTATGGCGGAATGTTTATATTGAATATGACGTGATGGAAGACACCCCGATGGGGTATGATGATTGGGGCCAATCGCGAAGCCATAGCATTCACCCCAATTATTTGTTTGGCAAAGAACATGGTCTGGCTGCCATCTTGGAAGCCTTCAATGATGGAGAACACCAAAAAAACAGGAACACGTATATAACCCCCATCATCACACCAAACAGCGACCCTGAAACTCGAACACCCTTTCGCGAAACGTTTCGGGGAGTGACTTCTCGAGACTATCACCTTCAAACGCGTGAAGATAAAACGATGCTGCACCTGATCTCTGCACACCGGTGGAAGCAGGCTCCGGAAAAGAACAAAGTCGGTGGAGTGGGAGATCTGCAATTTTTGTATATTTTCTGGGACAACCTGCAGCGCGGGATGCCGGATATCGATTCGGGAAAATTGGAAGATGTATGGATCATTGCTTATGAATTCGGGCATTATATGGGCCGTTTGCACCATGTGGAACATGGTTTGGATGATATTGCGGGGCTGCCCGGCCACGATTGCATTATGACCCAAGCACCGGGGCTCAATAAAAATGGACAAACGACGAAGCGGTTTGGCCCGGCTTGCGTACGGGCGATGCGCAAGCGGACACTCGTAGCCGCCAGTTTTCGATAGCTGTGATGAGGAGTGAAGAGAACCGAAAAACAATTCTCTCATGTTTTTCCTCCCTATAGTCTCTTCACTCCTTTTTTTACTTTTCCACACGTCGTTTTTTCAGAAAGATGTAGAAAATATTTTGAAGATGACTCATACTGTCAATTATGGGAACACAAAATATTAGTATTTGTATGAAGAATTTAAGTTGCATCTTCTAATGGCAAACAATTGTAATTAATATTCATGTTACATCGATAAATTTTAAATGGGTTTTGCTAAGAATGCTTAATCAAATGACAGTGAATGCCCAACTTTATCCGGCTCCTAATACTGTTGTGGAGAAGTGGGAAATATATGAGTAATCCGAAGAGGATTGTTCGCGCGGGTGCCAAGAGCACAGCGTTGTTCAAGCGGATGCGGCATAAATTCCAAGAATGCCAAGTAAGGCCGCCAAAAGCTGGGGGGCTGGTTTTGGCGGTCTGTCTCTTGATTTATACGGAGAGTTGGATTGGGGTTATTGTGGAGGTAGCATATTCTTGTCTGAATCAGCCGCGGCGGATTGCAAGGATTTTTTGTGGATGGCACGGATGACGGCTGGCTACGTTCAAAGTACGATGACTTGAAAATGGGGAAGAGAATTCATTGGACAATTGTAAAAAATTGTTTTGGTGAATTCTTGTTTATACGATATTTCCAGGATGAGTCTCAAGGGTAAAAAACAACGTTTTACCCTTGGCACCCGCGCTTTTTAATCAAAAAAACTTTGATACTTTCCTAAACTATAATCCTATATTTAATCTCTCAATCGTTGTTGCCGTTATCCTGTCATCCTTCCCTCCTGGGTATCCAGATTCCATTATTTATCCAGCAACGAATTTTTGTGGGGGAAGGGAACATTCGGGATGGGTTTGTTTAAAAATGTACATAACTTTTCCCAGCCATCCCCGGCGCAGATGTTGAGCAGCAGCAATTCTTCCTTGCTGATTTCTTTGAGAATGCGGTTGTTGTGTTCTATATACTTCTTTTTGTAGACATACTCATTGGGATGATGGGAACCGTAGGCAAGGCAGCGAACGTGATATGCCATTGGCATCTTGATTGTGCAAGTGACCGATTCTACGGAGGCTTGAAAAGTCATTTCATCAATGGAGGGGATCAATTTGTGTTTGTAAGAGAAAAAACTTGATATGCTTTGCCACCAGGAGTCCAGGTCTCGAATGGTCAATATGAGTTTGGCATGCGGATAAGCTTCGATGAGTTCACGGTAAAAGAACGCCGCCGGCAAATCGGTTACGGCATCCACATCATCATAACGGTTAAATGATGGATTTGCCTTTTTGCCCAAGAGAACATCAGCCAATCGTTCCGGTGCGTAAGTGATGGAGTTATATCCCAAAATTTGTAAAGCGTCTGCTAATGAGGTAGTACCGGTTCTGCTCAGGCCCACACCGAGAATTTTCATGGGTTGAATTGCTTTCTAGAATTCTTTACATCTGATTGATTCTTTTCAACACAGCCAATGTATCGGTTTGGGGGATGAAATTTTTCCGGATCATTTCCACGAGAATAGGCATCACCTGTTCTTTTTGCTGCATCGATTTGATCGCAGGAATCACATGGGAGAGAATGAACGACACTCTCGCTGCCGGGGTAAAACGAGAAGCACATTCATGAAGCCAATTGACTCGAAGCAATCCATCATGAATCGCTACAATTCTGTCGGAGCGATTGTCATTGTTCCATACCCAAAGCGGCTCTTCAATAAAAACAAATCGGGCGTTGTTTTCATACAATTTCAAGCAGAAATCGGCGTCTTGATGCAGCTTCAAATTTGTTGAAAAACGAATGCTTCTGGCCAGATGGGTGGATAGCAAAATCGAACTGGTTAAGATCATCCCCCCATGGATGAA
>CAZEZQ010000377.1:0-799 GCA_964516245.1 uncultured bacterium
TGGGTGCTGACGACAAGACAAAAGAGATTACTGGTATTCCTACTGATAAACTTGATATAGTAGAACGATATATTTTTGAAATCTGCAATGAGAGCATTAAACCCTCTCTACCATTCCGCTCTTTTCGTCAAGAATTGCCTGACAGTACCGGAACTTTACAGTCTATCCTTAAACTTGAAATTCCACGCAGCCTTTTTGTTCACGAAAGTCCAGGCGGTTATTTTCATCGCCAAGGAAGCACCAAACGGAAAATGCCGCCAGACTTTCTTGCCCGCCTTTTCCAACAACGAAGCCAGGTGCGAATAATACGTTTCGAAGAACAGCCGGTTCCACAGTCAAGTAAAAACGATCTTTCAAAAGAATTGTGGCGAAGATATACGACTCGTTCTAATGAAGATGAAGAGACTATTTTGTTAAAGCGAAACCTGTTAACAAAAGATGAAAGTGGAACAATCCGTGCTTCAGTGGCTGGAGTATTGCTTTGTAGTGAAAATCCAGATCGTTTTATGCCGAATGCATTTGTAGAAGCAGTGCATTATCGTGGTCCTCGGCAAGACTCTAACTATCAGATCGATGCACAACGAATTCATGGTCCGCTTGATCGGCAAATCAGTCAAACGATGTCTTTCCTGAAACGAAACCAAACGATCAAAGCCACGAAAACACCACATCGTATAGAAGTTCCCCAATTTAGCGAACGTGCCGTTTTCGAAGCTGGCGGCGACGGCGGGAGCCAATTCAACCAGATCGCAGCTTATCAGACCCGTACCGACGTTTACGGACATTCGGGCCGGATCAA
>CAZEZQ010000377.1:809-5902 GCA_964516245.1 uncultured bacterium
AAGCAATTGTCAATGCTGTAGCCCATCGTGATTATGCTGTATCAGGTTCAAAGATACGGTTTTTTATGTTTGATGGCCGTTTAGAAATTTATTCACCAGGAACTCTTCCTAATACAGTTACCATTGAAAATTTAGACCTGCGTCAATCTACACGAAATGAGTTAATAACAAGTCTACTTGCAGAAACCCCTATAGCAGAAACAATTGGAAATGTAGGACGAGGATATTATATGGAAAAGAGAGGGGATGGTGTTCCAATTATTTTGAATGAAAGTGAGAAACTCTCAGGTATAAAACCTGTGTATCTACTTATTGATGATTCTGAGTTGTTGCTGACTATTTACGCTTCTCTCACAAACGAGTAGTTTGTCAGAGGTGAAATTGTCAGAGGTGAAATGATGGATTGATGAGTCATAGTTGTAATGAAATGCGTAAGTTCCAAGGGTAATTTCCAAGGGTAAAATGTTGATTATTTCACCCTTGATAAACAAACCCCATTTCCCAAAATCCCATTTTACTCCCCCCAACCTGCGGCTTTTTTCCTATAAGTAGAGGAACACTAGCGCGCGATCCTCCACCGAACGCCTGCCCGCCAGTCTTCTATGGCGGGCCAATCCGCTACTTCGACGTCCTTCGTAGTTGGGAGGGCGAGGCTCCTGCCGAGCCGAAAGCGGATTAGTAATACTCGACGGGGCACGATGCAAAAGCATCGTGATCTCAGACAGCTGGCTCGCCCCGTTGTTGTTGAGTAAAAATTGGGCGAGCCCCGCGTGGACCACCGTACAGCCCGGTGAGTACAACCTGAGTGGTCATGAGCATGTAGGATGGGCTAAAAGCGAATTTGTTGTTCAAAATTCGCGTAGCCCATCAAGATGCACTCATGATTGGTGGGAAGGAAAACCGGAACTGTGGAGTTGTCCCCTTCGTTCCCAGGTCCGCCTTGGCAAACGTCAAGGCGTCCACCGCTGGTGGAGCCGGATGGTGTTGCATGGTTTGGAGCGCAGGCGTCCTCGCCTGCAATTTGTGATGCAGGCATTTTGTCTGCAAAGCAGATCCCTTCACCAGAGCCTCCCCCGGTCTCGCTGGGTTTGCTTACCTTCGGGTGAGATAATCCGCCATTGTCGAGTGGCGACCTGCCCGCCTTAGTGGTGTGGCGGGAACAAAGGCGGCCCGCCTTGATCGGTCATATCACACCAAGGTGGGTAGGTAAAACAGGGCCGGCCGGCCCGCAGTCCCCTCTCCTTATGGGCTGATCTTTACCCATAAGTTTAGGAAAGGTCTTTTGCCCCCCTTATTAAGGGGGGGTAAGCACCGCAGGGGCTGGGGGGATTTGGTGCTATGAGAAGAGCCAGATCCCCCCTAATCCCCCTTAATAAGGGGGGAATACCAAAGTTCCTATTTTTTTGTGGGTAAAGATCAGCCTTATGGGAGAGGGTTTGAGTGAGGGGAATATATCCCCAACGTATTTGAGAAATAACGAAAACGAAAAGAGAAACAAAATGATCCAAAAGAAATTCGAATAAAACAACGTCCTTTAGGGCGAACGTAAGCAACTCTATCCCCCGCAGGGGATAGGGCGCCATTCTAAACTTCCCAGCGAAGCCAAGGCAGAACTCTGTCCAATTCTATAAATATGAATGATTGCTATTTATAGAACCATCCTTAGCGAGACGAAATTGAATGGTTTATACTCATTATAAGCAATGAGGGTTGTAATGTGAATTCGATATGATTTTGGAGGATAACTATGGAACGAGAATCCAGTCCCAAATATTTACGCAGAGGTTTTATCAAATCCACCGGAGCGCTGGCCGGGGCACTTGCCGTGCAGCCCAATATGCTTGCGGCTTCTCAGCATCAAGCAAAACAGTATGATGAGCCTGAACCACTCTATGACCATGCGCATGGGCAGATGAAGATGGCCGAGATCTTTCGCCCTCCCGAAGACCGGCTATGGCGCTTGGTCAAACAATGTGGGGCAGATCATGTCGTGGGTTCGTTTGGCGGCAATTGGGATAAAGATCGAAAGCCCGGTGAAAAGCCTTGGAGTTATGGCCCCTTGAAACGGCTCAAGCAGGCGTATGAATCCAAAGGATTCAAGGTTGCGGTAATCGAGGCCCGGCCTCCGTTAGACAAAGTAAAACTCGGTTTGCCGGGACGGGACGAAGCCATCGATGAAGTGATTGAATTGATTCGCAACATGGGCAAATTGGGCATCCCGGTGTGGTGTTATGAATGGATGGCGGGGTTCAATTGGCAGCGCACCGACACAGCCATCAAAGCCCGCGGGGGCGCTTTGGTTCCAGGGTTTGATTTGAAAGAGACACTCGATGAGCCCATGACAAAATATGGCATTGTCAAAGAAGAAACCTTGTGGGAAAACCTGCACTACTTTTTGGAGCGCGTGGTTCCAGTAGCCGAAGAAGCCAATGTAAAACTGGCTATGCATCCCGATGACCCGCCGCTCTCCCCCATTCGCGGTATGGGAAGAATTATGCGCAGCATTGAAAATTATCAACGATTGCTCGACCTGGTCCCCAGCCCAGTCAACGGCATCACTATGTGCCAGGGCAACTTCACACTCATGACAGATGATCTCCCCGGCGTGATCCGGCGCTTCGGCAAACAGAAAAAAATATTCTTCATTCATTGCCGCGATGTGAAAGGAACCCCCGAAAAATTCGTGGAAACATTTCATGACAATGGGATGACCAAGATGGAAGAATGCATGCGCGCCTACCGCGACATCGGTTTCAACGGTGTCTGCCGAACCGATCACGTGCCGACCATGGAAGGCGATTCGAACGATCGGCCCGGATATTCAACCATCGGACGATTGTTTGCCCTTGGGTACATCAAAGGTCTGATTGACGGGGTATATACAGAAAAATCAACCACGTAACTATCGCGTGAGGGCGAGGTTGAAAATGCGCCATGGCGTGCTCCCGCCGAAGCGCCAAACATCCCCTTTGGAAGACAATCCATTTGAGGATTCATAAGGGACCCAACGAGTTGGATTTCGCAATGGAAAGGGATCGATAGGTTGAGAGTCGTCTTCTTTGTCGGGGCCATTGCTGGCCAACACATAGATGTTTTTTTGTTCGGGACGGGCTTCACCAATTCGGTTGGTGTTTCCCGTGCCCAACTGATAGGTTCTGGATCGCACATTGATTCTACATGTCTCCAAGGCATTCATATCTTACCAATCGCTCGATTCACCAATCAAAGGCAAATACGGCTGCAAGTGCTTTTCGTATTTGCGCCAGCGCTGCAGAGCCGAGGTGTAAATGGGCTGACGGACTTGGATGTAGCTGGCGGTTTTGACGTCGCGTTTGGTTTCGTAGAACCTCAGGCAGTTTTCATCCCAGGGGAGTTCGCAGTAGGATAAAATTTTCTCTACCGTTTCTTCTGTATGTTGAATCACATCTTCATACCTCACATCCAAAATTGGGTGGGTGAGAACACTGCGCCAATGGTGCATCAGCTCTTGATAGGCTTTGTAATACTGGGCCAAATCATCGAAATTTGTGGTGAGCCGCCATCGCTCCCCAAAATTACGGCTGTAACACGAAAGGCAGGTATCGAGGGGCGAGCGTTTGCAATGAATAATTTTGGCCTGGGGAAGAATGGTTTGAATAACCCCCAAATGCATGAAGTTCCCCGGCATTTTGTCGATTATGCACTTTGCCCGAAAATCGTGTTTTCGCAATCGTTGTAAGTATGTTTCCGCAATATCTTCAAGTTGATCTTGTGTGAGCTGTTCCAGACAAAAAGGATACTGTTTCGAGAGTTTGTATCGCTTGGGAAGAGATAAAACAATATTGTTTATGTTATCCAATTCTCCCGCCCCACAAACAGCCGGATGCGATGACAAGATTTGTTCGATCAGTGTGGTTCCCGAACGGGGCATGCCTACAATAAAGATTGGCATACATGATGATTCAGAATTTGCCGTAACGGATTTCAAACGGTCTTGTGTAAAATATTTTCGTAGATTCGAGAGAGCCGCCAATTCTTCTTTGATTTTGTATGGATGTTGTTGTTGGGTTAATTGGTTTCCTTTCGTCCAATACTCAAAAGCTTTGTTGTACTCCTTGCGCTTATGATTTACATTTCCCAGCGCAAAATAAATCTCGATTTGTTCCTGCAATCTGCATGAACGTGAGGATAGAATTGTTTGCAATGCAAGGTTCATCGCCTCCCAATCAGTTTGGTTCGGCAGATCGGCTTTCAGAATATGCGCAACAGGAGAATAAGGATCGAGCTGCAGCAAATGATCGATCAATGGTTTCACCCGGTGGAAGCGCCCTTGGCGAATGAAGATATTGGCCAATCCACCGTACGGGTCTGGAGACGAAGGATTGATTTGAATGCTTTTTTGCATGTGGTAGGCCGCTTCAGAAAAGCGGTTATCGTTCTCCAGAGAAAGACCATAGAGATAATGCAAATGGGCGCTTTTTGGTATGTGATGTAGGGCTTTTTTTACGTATTTGCATGATTCTTGATGTTTTCCCAAGCGTGAAAAAGACAACCACATTTTCGTTAAAAGATTTACATTGATAGTTTGATGGGGAAATGCTTTTTTGAAATAGAACAGGGCTTTGCGATATTCTTCAGATTCAAAATAAAAATTGCCTAGATTTAACAGGGCTTCATAACAGTATTTATCCAACTGGATGCAACGTGAATAGGTCTCAAACGCTCGTTGCTTTTGCCCTGTCTTTTTGAATGCAGTTCCTACCAGAAGTAAAAATACAAGATTATTTCTTACTTCACCTGAGTGTTGTTGTGCAAGTTGAATGCAGTCTTGATAGCGTTCCTGTTGAAACAAAGCCAGGCATTGTTTGTAGTGTGGGGAAGAATATTCATGAGAGAAATGGGCTTGCTGAAAGTTAGAAAATGTTTTGGTTTCAGCAGTATATGCCATTTGGTTTTTCTCAGTCATAACAATGTGTGCTTTGTTTGGGCACAACCAACACGCATAAGTTTAATAAAAAAGTAACAGGTCAGCCTAATGAAGTGAGTTTTTCAAAAACTGAACGGGCCTTCCCATTCCTCCCCCAATGAAATGGGGGAGGTTAGGAGGGGGTTAA
>CAZEZQ010000378.1:0-2987 GCA_964516245.1 uncultured bacterium
TATTATAAACTTTATAATTTTGATAAAAAATTTGTCAAATTGAATACCTGACACTGGCCTTTTCGAAGGTAAGTGATAAAATATTAACCAACACAGGCTGAAGTTTAGAAAAAAGATCAACATAGTAATATCGATTCAATATCCCATCGAAGGAGAACTTCAACATGAGCTTCGACCTCACGAAACATGGCATCCATGTCAAAACCGTCTACCGAAATCTCGCGGTTCCAGAATTGTACGAACTGGCCTTGAAAGAACCGGGGACCACCATCGCCGACACCGGCGCATTGATTGCCTATTCCGGCGAAAAAACCGGCCGAAGCCCGAAAGCCAAACGGATCGTGGAAGAAGAACTCACCAAAGGTGATATCTGGTGGGGCTCGGTCAATATGCCTATCTCAGAAGAAGGATTCGAAATTAACAAAGAAACTGCCATCGATTTTCTCAATTCTAAAGAGGCGCTTTTTGTGGTCGATGCCTATGCGGGGTGGGATCCGAAGCTGAAAGAAAAAGTCCGCATCATCTGCACCCGCGCCTACCATGCGCTCTTTATGTGGAACATGCTTATACGCCCCAGCGAAGACGAATTGAAAAATTTCGGCGAACCCGATTGGGTGGTTTACAATGCGGGCCAAATGCTCGCCAACACCCACACCCCCAGCGTAGACAGCAAAACCAGCGTTAATCTAAACTTCAAAGCCAAAGAATTCGTCATTCTCGGCTCCGAATATGCCGGCGAAATGAAAAAAGGCGTATTCACTGTTTTGAATTATCTTCTGCCCAAAGCGGGCGCCTTGCCCATGCATTGTTCGGCAAACGAAGGCAAAAATGGCGATACCGCCCTTTTCTTCGGGCTTTCAGGAACCGGCAAAACCACGCTCTCGGCCGACCCCAAACGCCAACTCATTGGAGACGATGAACACGGTTGGACCAATGAGGGCATCTTCAACTTCGAGGGCGGCTGCTACGCCAAAGCCATCCGTCTGAGCAAAGAAGGCGAACCTGAAATTTGGAACGCTATCCGCTTCAGCACCATTTTGGAAAACGTTGTCTATGACGAAAAAAGCCGCGAAGTTGATTACGATGACGGCAGCATTACCGAAAACACCCGCGCGTCGTACCCCATCGAACACATCGACAATGCCAAAATCCCATGCGTTGGCGGGCATCCCAACAATGTGATCTTTCTTACTTGCGACGCCTTCGGGGTCTTGCCTCCGGTCAGCAAACTGACTCCCGGCCAGGCGATGTATCACTTTATCAGCGGTTATACCGCCAAAGTGGCGGGCACCGAAGTGGGCGTTACCGACCCCGAAGCCACCTTCTCCGCCTGCTTCGGCGCGGCCTTCATGGTTTGGCACCCCACCGTCTACGCCGAGCTGCTCAAGAAAAAGATGGAAGAACACAGCGCCAAGGTTTGGCTGGTCAATACCGGCTGGACCGGCGGTCCCTTCGGCGAAGGGCAGCGCATGAACCTCAAAGAAACCCGCGCCATCATCGATGCCATTCTCGATGGCGCCATCGACAAATCTGACTTTGGAGAAGACGTTTATGGCCTGATGGTTCCCAAAGCGGTGGCCGGTGTTCGTGACGATGTTCTCAGCCCGCGGCAAACCTGGAAAGATCCATCGCAATACGACAAAAAAGCCAAACAACTGGCCGAACTCTTCAGCAAAAACTTCGAAAAATATCAAGAGAAAGCCAGCCAAGACATCATGGAAGCGGCTTCGAAAATCAGCGCCTGAATCGTTTTTGTTTTTTTAGTGAACTTCATAACGCCTTACACTGAGTAAGGTGTTTTTGATTTTTATCCCCCATGTTATAATTCTAAAAAAAGAAGAGGCAGTGATTATGGCAAAAATTGAGGGCTTTCGAGTTAAGAATTATCAAGTTCTAAAAGATATCACTGTTGGGAAATTATGGAATTTGCAAAAATCAAAACCTTTAACCCCGCTTACGGCGGTCATTGGTAAAAACGGCGTTGGAAAAAGCACTTTATTTGATGCATTCGGATTTGTATCGGACTGCCTTCGGAATGGTGTTGAAGAAGCTTGTGATTCAAGAGGCAGAGGAGGATTTGAACGATTATATTCTAAAGGTGGAGAAGGTCTTATAGAATTTGAAATATATTATAAAGAAGATCAAAAATCGAGACCAATTACTTTTGAATTATCAATAGACCTTGACGAAGATGGCCGACCTTATGTGAAAAAAGAAAGGCTTCGACAAAGAAGAAAAGGTCAATCAACAGGTTGGCCATTTTCCTTTTTAATCTTAAACAACGGCAAAGGCGTGGCCTGGATGGGAAATGTGGAAGGCAGGCAAATTGATGAAGAACAAGGTACTGTTGATCTTGAAGATCTTTTGGAGAGCCTCAATGAACCTGAACAAGAAGAAGAAAGTGCTCAAACGGAATTTGTGGAACTGAATGATAAAAGAAAATTAGGAATTGCAACGTTAGGCGCATTGAAACAGCATCCGAGAATTTCTGCATTTCGGAAATACATTGAAGGCTGGTATTTAAGCTATTTCACGCCAGATGCGGCGCGCGCTTTGCCGCTGGCGGGACCTCAAAAGCATTTGAATGTGCATGGGGATAATCTCGGGAATGTAGTTCAATTTATGGAGCGGGAGCACAAAGATCGATTTCAAAAAATACTGAAAGAAATCGCGAATAAAATACCCGGTATTAATAAAATCGACACAGAAAAGACTCCCGATGGACGCTTGTTATTACGATTTAATGACAAAGGCTTTCAAGATCCATTTTATGCCCAACAAATGTCCGATGGTACTTTAAAAGTTTTTGCTTATCTTTTGTTGTTAGAAGATCCTGTTCCACCTCCATTTATCTGTATTGAAGAACCTGAAAATGGATTATATCACAAATTACTTGAAACTTTGGCATCCGAATTTAGAAATCATGCGACTGGTAAAAAAGGCGGTTCTCAAGTCTTTGTGACTACTCATCAACCATATTTTGTAGA